>JAGOQT010000219.1 GCA_018007255.1 Phycisphaerae bacterium
CACAAGCCTTCGGTTCTGAGCGGTCCTGTTGTCCGGCTGCTGCGTTCTCGGTCCCGTTTGTCCTCGACGTACCGCCCTGGGTACGCCTCCGGGCAAACGAGACCTGCGGCCTTGCATCCGGCCAACATGCCGCGCTCAGAACAGCCTGTCCCAGATGCGTCTGCCTCTCAAACGCACCCACTCAAGTCCACAGCCTCACTTCCGCCCCGACCGTCCGAAGCCTCGCGAGAAATGCGGGCTAGAAGCCATGTCACAGGCCACTGTGTACGTCGACCCGCAGACCTGCTGCCCGGTTCCCCGTTCAGCGAGGCCCTCCGGGTGCCCCATACCCGTCCGTGAGCGTGTTGAGAAACGCGACGATGTCGTCCACGTCCTGCTCGGTCAATCCGAGGTCGCCCAGCTCGTCGCGGTTGACGTTCTCCGCAACCTCGGGCGACGGCCAGGGCCCCACGTCGCGTGTGTTGTAGAAGACCACGACCTCCCGGAGGGTCTGGAATATCCCGTTGTGCATGTAGGGGCCGGTCCTGGCTGCGTTCCTCAGCGTGGGCACGCGGAACTTCCCGTTCTCATTCGGGTCCTGGAGCACGCCGCCCAGGCCCAGGTCCACGAAGTCCTTTCCTGCGGGATTGAGCGATACCGGCAGGCGGTAGAAGGGACTCGCGGGGTTCTTCGGTACGCCCAGGTTGTCGTAGGTGAAGTCCGTGAACAGGGGAGGTCCTCCCTGCGGATCCGGCCGGCTGGGATGACACGCCGTGCATGTCGCCCGGTTCGGATCCTCGAATAAGGCAAGGCCCCTCTGCTCCTGGTCGGTCAGGCAGGCCTTGCCCTGGAGGAAGAGGTCGTACTTGGAGCTGAACGGGTTCAGTTCCGGGGTCCGCTCGTATGCGGCGATCGCCTCTGCGATATACCCATAGGCCCGGTTCGGATCTGCCCAAGCGTCGTGCCCGAAGACCTCCCTGAACAGGGGCGCGTAGTCCGCGGTGCGGACCAGGGCGACCACGGCCGCCTCGTCCGGATTGGCCATCTCCAGGGGGTTCACGAACGGGCCCTTGGCCTGTTCCTCCAGGTCCGACGCACGGCCGTCCCAGAACAGGCCGCCGATGTAGACCCCCTCTTTCGCATCGTAGTGGAATCGAGGGACATACGCCGCGTACGCTGCCGTGAGGTCGTTTCTGTTGCCGAACCGGTCCGGGTCCGCGCCCCGCGACACGGGGAGGTCGGCATCCGGGTTGGCGAATCCCTTGGCCGGGTCGTGACAGCTCGCACAGGACTGGCCTTGGGGACTCGAGAGCCGCTGGTCGAAGAAGATCCGCTTGCCCAGTTGCTCCTTCAGGGTCAGCGGCCGGCCACCTGGCCGAGCGAGCCGACCCTGTCGCTGTGTGGGTCGCCCCATGGAGTCACAGGCCCACGGGAGCGTGGACACAGCCAGACAAGCGACGAAGATCCCTATTCCGCGCGTTCGCATCTTACGGATTCGGCCAGAGCCGGACCAGGACCACGCCGTGGCGGGGCACCTTGGACTCGAACGCATCCGAGAACGTACCCAGGTCCTTCTGCCGCCACAGGTCGCGGGCCCGCTGCCTGCCCTGGATGCCCAGGGCCTGCCACGTGGCCTTCACCGGTGCCTCGAACTCCGAACGGTTGAACAGGCCCACGGACCTGGACCCGTCCTCCATCGCCTTGGCCCAGACCTCCAGCATCCCGTCCTGGGCCACTCGCGAGGCCTGGCTGCCCAGGGGGTCCTGATTGACCTCGAGGACCTCGTCGTTGGTCAGCAGGCCGAGGGTGAAGTCGTCGAGTTGCGTCATGTCGCACCCGATCAGCAGCGGGGAGCAGAGCAGGCACCAGAGGCTGATGTGGGTGTATTGCTCGTTGGGCGTCAGCCGGGTCTGGCGGAGGTTCGGGCCCCAACCGACCTTGCCCACGATCAGCATGTCCGGGTCGTCGAAGTGGCCCGGCCCCACGTACTTCTCGTGGCCGCCCTGCCTGAACCCGATCCCGGACAGACTGGCCCAGGTGTCGGTGATGTCGCCTGTGGTCCGCCAGGAGTTGCCGCCGACCTGCTCGCCCCACTCCCAGACGTTGCCCATGCCGTACTGGCACAGGCTGTAGAGGATGTCGCGGGGGACCTTGTCCAGGGCGGCCCGCATGACCTGGTAGGGCTTCATGTAGTCCGCGCGGTTGGGCTCCCTGGGCGCGATCCGGCTGTAGCTGCACCAGTCGTACTTGAGGTAGTCGAAGCCCCACTCCCCGTACTGCCGGGCATCCAGGTCCTCGTGCTGGTAGCTGGCCACGCACCCGCCGCAGGTCAGGGGTCCGGGTCCGGAGTACAGGCCGATCTTCAGGCCCAGGCTGTGCACGTAGTCCACCAGGCCCTTCATGTCGGAGAAGCGGGGGTTCGGGAGGATCCGGCCCTCGGCGTCACGTTCCGGGCCCTGGAGCGTGGGGTCGTTGCTGCCGGGCCTGACCTCCCAGTAGTCGTCGATGTTGATGTAGGTCCAGCCGTGGTTCATCAGGCCGCTGCTGACCATGGCGTCCGCCGCGGCCCGGACCTTCTCGGCCGTGACCGCACTGGCGAAGCAGTTCCAACTGTTCCAGCCCAGGGCCGGCGTCAGGCCGATCTGGGGGCCGCACACGATCTTGAACCCCCGCTCGACCGTTCCGACGGCGTTCTTGGCCCGCAGGGTCACCAGGAACTCGCCCTTGGTCTTGAGGGTCCCGTTGATCATCCCGGTCTTGGAGTCGAGGAAGAGCCCCTCGGGCAGCCCGTCCGCGGAGAAGGTCATGGGCCGGTCGCCCGTGGCGGCGATGGTGTACAGGAAGGGATTGCCGGGCCGGACCCCGAAGACCCTGGCCCCGTTGATTCGGGGCCTGGGCGAGGGCCTCGGCGTCAGGATCACCGCCTCTTCTGCAGGGCCGTCGAGGGTTGCCGGGGCTGCGCCGCCATACTCGATCTGTGCGTCCGCCCAGTCCGCGCGGATCGGGGCCCTGGTCCCCTCCGGGGCCTCCACCATCAGGAGCAGGGTCTTGGCACCGGACAGGTCCACGTCCACCTCGCGGGCCGGCTGATTGGCGTCCACGGGCACGCTCCGGTACACCTCCTTGGCGTCTGCAAAGACCCGGAACACCACGCTGCCCGTGGCGGTCCTGGACTCGTCGTCCACGCCGATCCTGGCCTTGAACCTCTTGGCCTTGCCGTCCAGCCCGATCCAGAGCGTGCTGGGCGCAGAGGTCTTGACCCCGTCCTCGAAGGTCTTGCCCGCGATGGACAGGGGGGCCGGGGTTGTGCCCCTGCGGCCCCGAGACCCGCGTGCCTGCTGGATCTTGCGGAGGTCCAGCTTGGACACGGATACGACCTCTGCGGTACAGACCGCGGCCATCAGGGAGAGGCTCAGGAGGATCCCGAGAACACGGGTCCAACGACGGAGCGGGGTACACACTGGCCTGGGCATCGCAATTCCTTTCAGAGGTATGGGGGTTCCTGACGGTCTCGTATCCACGTCCTTCATGACAGGGCTACTACTGGGCCGGCCAGAGCCTGACCAGGACCACGCCGTGACGCGGGACCTTGGACTCGAACCAATCCGCGAATGCGCCCAGGTCCGACTGACGCCACAGATCCCGGACCCGCTGCCTGCCCTGCAGGCCCAGGTCTTTCCACGTCGCCTTCACGGGCATCTCGAACTCCGAGCGGTTGAACAGGCCCACAGCCTTGGACCCGTCCTCCATCGCCTTGGCCCAGACCTCCAGCATCCCGTCCTTGCTCACCCGTGAGGCCTGCCTGCCCAGGGGGTCCTGATTCACCTCCAGGACCTCGTCGTTGGTCAGGAGGTTCAGTGTGAAGTCATCCATGCGGGTCATGTCGCACCCGATCAGCAGCGGCGAGGCCAACAGGCACCAGAGGCTGATGTGGGTGTACTGCTCGTTGGGGGTCAGGCGCGTCGGGTGCAGGTTCGGGCCCCAGCCGACCAGCCCCACGACCAGCATGTCCGGGTCGTTGAAGTGGCCCGGCCCCGCGTAGGTCTCGTGCCCGGCCTCACCGAATCCGATGTTGGACATGCTCCCCCAGGAATCCGTGATATCGCCTGTGGTCCTCCAGGAGTTGCCGCCCACCTGATCGCCCCACTCCCACACCTTGCCCATGCCGTACTGGCACAGGCTGTAGAGGATGTCGCGGGGGACCTTGTCCAGGGCGGCCCGCATGACCTGATAGGGCTTCTTCATCTCTGCGAGGTTGGGGTCCCGAGGTGCGACCTGGCTGTAGGAGCACCAGTCGTACTTGAGGTAGTCAAAGCCCCACTCGCCATAACTCCGGGCGTCCTGTTGCTCATGCCGGTAACTGGCCACACACCCGCCGCAGGTCCAGGGGCCGGGTCCGGAGTAAAGCCCGATCTTCAGGCCCAGGCCGTGCACGTAGTCCGCAAGCCCCTTCATGTCCGGGAACCGTGGATTGGGCAGGATGCGTCCCTCGGCATCGCGGTGCGGGCCCTGCAGTGTGGGGTCTTGAGAATCGCGGTGTACCTGCCAGTAGTCGTCGATGTTGATGTAGGTCCAGCCGTGGTGGATCAGGCCGCTGCTGACCATGGCGTCCGCCGCGGCCCGGACCTTGTCCGCGGTGACCGCACCGGCAAAGCAGTTCCAACTGTTCCAGCCCAGGGCCGGCGTCAGGCCGATCCGCGGGCCGCACACGATCCTGAGCCTCTGCTCCGCAGTGCCCAGACCGTTCTTCGCACGCAGGGTCACCTGATGCTCGCCCCGATCCTTCAGAGAACCGGAGATCATCCCGGTCTTGGGGTCGAGGAAGAGACCGTCGGGCAGCCCTGCCGCAGAGAAGGTCATGGGCCGGTCACCCGCGGCTGCGATCGTGTACAGGAACGGACTGCCGGGCCGCACGCCAAAGACCCTTGGGCTGTTGATCCTGGGCCTGGGCGAGGGCCTGGGTGTCAGGATCACGGCCTCTTCCCTGGGTCCGTCCACGGCCCGGGGCCGCGCCCCGCTGTACTCGATCCTGGCGTCCGCCCAGTCCGCGTGGTCGTAGTTGATCCCGTCCTCCCCACCCTCGACCACCAGCAGCAGGACCTTGATCCCGGTCAGGTCCGCCTCCACCTGGCGGGCCGGCTGATTCGCTCTGACCTGACCGGCGTTGGCCAGCTCCTTGCCGTCGCCCAGGACCCGAAACACCACGCTGCCGGCCTGGCCGCCGATCTCATCGTCCACGCCGACCATGGCCGTAAATCGTGTGGCCCTGCCGTCCAGCTCGATCCGCAGCGTGCTGTCCGCGTGGGTCCCGAGTCCCTCCTTGAAGGTCTGGCCCCCGATCCTGAGGGGATTGCCCTCCACCGAGCGGTGGGCCCGAGGGTCCCCCCAGCCCTGCTGGACCTTCGCCACATCCAGATCACCCAGAGACACCACCTCTGCCTGACAGACCGTGCCCAGGACCGCGAAGACCAAGAGGGCCTTCCACGGATGGAGTGACGGGGGTCTACGGATCGCCGGCATACACGGACCTTTCAAGAAGCCATGTGGGCACCTCACCTGCAGGGGCGACAGGCCCCCTTGTTGGCGTGGTATTGTACCAGGGTCCCGCCAGGAGACAACCGGGGTTTGGGCCGCCATCCGTGGTGCTGTCAGCTTGCCCCGGATGCACAGGCCGCCTCGACGTCCTCGATCGTCTTGGGTATGGGCCTGCCCAGGATGCGGTAGCTGGCCGGGGTGACCAGGACGTTGTCCTCGACCCGGATGCCGCCGAATCCGCGGTAGTGCTCGACCCGGCCGTAATCAATGAAGTCGGCCAGGCGGTTCTGGGCCTTCCACTGGTCGATCAGGGCGTCGATGAAGTAGATCCCGGGCTCCACGGTCATCACGTGTCCGGGCTCCAGGGCCTTGGCCATGCGGAGGCTCCGCCACCCGAACGCCGGGTTGCGGCGGATCGTGTCCGTGTATCCCACGTAGTCCTCGCCCAGGCCCTCCATGTCGTGCACGTCCAGCCCGAGCATGTGGCCCAGGCCGCACTGGAAGAACAGTGTGTGCGCGCCGGCCTCCACGGCCTGGTCCACATCGCCCCGGATCAGGCCCAGGTCCTTGAGCCCTGAGGCCAGGGCCCTGCTCGCCGACCTGTGCACGGACCTGAACTCGACACCGGGTCCCATTGCGGCGATGGCCTGCTCCTGGGCGCACAGGACGATCTGATAGACCTCCCTCTGCCGGTCTGAGAACCGGCCGCTGACCGGGATGGTGCGGGTGATGTCACTGGCGTAGTGGAGCGGCGACTCCGCGCCCGAGTCGTGCACGACCAGGTCGCCTGCCTTCAGGAGGTTCTCGTGGAAGGGGTTGTGCAGGATCTCGCCCCGAATCGAGAGGATCGTGGGGAAGGCGGACAGGGAGCCGTGGCTGATGGGTATGGCCTCGACCTGGCCCACCACCTCCCGTTCGTACCGGCCCGGCCTGGCCACGCGCATGGCCAGGGTGTGCATGTCGTAGGAGAGGTCCAGGGCCTGCTCGATCTGGGCCACCTCCTCATCGGACTTGATGGACCGCTGTGCGACCACGGCCCGGGCCAAGGGCTCCGAGACCAGGGCGTGCACGGCCTCCGGGCCCAGGCCCAGGAGCCGCTGCACCCAGAGGACGTGTTCGCCTCGATAGGGGGGCAGGATGTGCACACGCCGGCCCTGCGCACGGGCCCGGTCCACCGCGGGCCCGAGCTGGGCCATGGGCGCGGTCTCTTGGATCCCAACCTGCGCGGCCTGGTCTGCCAGCGTGGGCCGGGGTCCGGTCCACACGCACTGCTCGACTGTGGGGTCGTCGCCGAACACGCACGCGCTGCCGTGGTCCACGTCCAGGACCGCGGCCAGGCCTGGGGCATCCAGGCCGATCACGTACAGGAAGGTGCTGTCCTGTCTGAAGGGGTACGTGTTGGCCGCGTAGTTCATGGGCGACTCGTCGTTGCCCGGGAGCAGGATCAGGCCTGACCCCACCTGGCGGGTCAACCGGTCTCTCCTCTGGATGTAGGTCTGTTGAGTGA
>JAGOQT010000220.1 GCA_018007255.1 Phycisphaerae bacterium
CCTCATGCCCGCAGCCTCCTGTAGTTCTGCAGGCACATCTCCACGGCCTTGAGCGGCGGATAGGCGTCCTTCTCCTCCTCGATGATGTACCACTGGGTGCGGCCGGTCGTCTCGCACAGGGTGAAGACCTCCTGCCACTCCACGTCGCCCTCTCCCAGGATCGCGCGTTTGTTCGTGGCGGAGTGCTCCTTGAGGTGCACGGTCAGGGCCCGGCCCGGGTAGCGATTCAGGAAGGCGACAGGATCGCCCCCGCCGTCCATGGTGTTGCCTGTGTCGATCTGCATGACCACGTCGGAGCGGGTGTTGCCGAACAGGAGGTCCCAGGGCATCTGGCCGTCGAGGGCGTTGAAGTCGCCCGCGTGGCTGTGGTACCCGACCCACATGCCGTGAGGCTTGACCTTGTCGGCCAGGACATTGAATCGCTCCGCATACCGCAGCCAGGCGTCGCGGGAGTCCGCTGCCAGGTAGGGGACGATCAGGAACCTGTTGCCCAGGATCTGGTTGAACTCGATGGTCGCCTCCAGGTTCTCGTCTGACAGGGTATCCATGGCCGTGTGGGTGCCGCAGCACCGCAGGCCGTTGTCGTCGAGGATCTTGCGGAGGTCCCGGGCCGTGTGGTCGTAGTAGCCCGCGAACTCCACGCCCTCATACCCCATTTCGGCTACAGCCGCGATCGTGCCGGGCAGGTCCTTTGCGCAGTCCGCGCGGACCGAATAGAGCTGCACGCCGATCGGGGGCTTGCTCCTGCCGCCCATGGACCGCAAGGTCTCCGCACACCCGCCGCCCAGCGTGATCAGGGCCCCGGACGCGGCTGCGCGGACAAGGAGATCCCTACGAGAGAGGGCTGAATCGCCGTGATGGGCTGTCATGTTCATTCACCTGACCTTTCCGCCCCGAAGGACTGTGGGGATGCACAGCGGCCTCGGCCTCCACAAGGAGGCACTCGGCCGTGAGATTGTACACGCCGGACCCTCCTGGTCAAACACCTGATGCGGGCATGGGCAAGACCCGCCTCATCGTCGGAGCCACGTTCCGTGGTCAACGCTCCAGTCGTTGCCGAAGAAGCCGAACTCGATAATAGCCGGCGCACCGTCGGTGAATATGGCGGCACGGGAGGCTATCAGATCGACCGGGCAATAGAGCGAATCGCGCTGCGCCGCGCGCATGCCCTTGGCGCCGGTGGCGGCCACCACGCCCACCTGGCCCTGATCGCAGTCGACGCGCGGATACACAAACATCACTGCGATGTCATCGCCCTGGTGACGTGACGTGGGGCCGATGAACTCGCCATTGCGAACATCGACGGGCGAGGCGTCGCCGAGCACCTTCGACCACGCGGCGTTCTGGTCGTGGTTTCCGTAGAGACGCACGTTGTGCCCCAGGTATTGCTTCGGGTCGAACGCGCTGTCCGGAATGATCTCGAAACGGCCGTTGGCGCGGACCCACCAGTCGTCAGCGTCGTAGCGGACCTTGGCCATGAGGAGGGCATCGGCAGCTTCGTCGCCCTGCGTGCCCACCACGGCCACGAAGCCGTTCGCTAATGCCATCTTGAACGGGCCGCCGCGCGAAGGGGTCTTCTCCCTGGCAGGCATCGGCGCGGCCTTGGAGCCGTCTCCGCAGGCAGGGTCGAGGCGCCAGGCCACCTCAGCCTGGGAGCCTTCTTCTCGCCGGAAGCGCAGGTAGGGCGTGTCCGTCTTCGGCGTCATCGTGATGGACTGGCCGTCGAGGGTGATGGTAATGTCGGCAGGCGTGCCCGCCGACGGCAGTGCTATCGGCGGCTCCAGATCCAGGGTGGTTACGTTAGACGTGGTGCCGGTGACTGTGCGTTTGGCTGCATCCAGGGAGACGTCCACGCTCGAGACCTCGAACGGCTTGGCCTGTTGCACGATGCGCACCCAGGCGTTGCGGCAGCTCACCTGCGGTGCCCAGGTGTGGAACCGGACGCGCGTGATGTCCGTGGCTTCGGGCAGCACGTGCCGAAACAGGAATTGCATCTTCGCCGGCCAGTCGTGCGCGGCACGCCACGAGTGCGGGGCGCCCGGGCGCTCATAGTACTGGAAGTCCGGGTGACTGATGGCGGCGAGCTGCTTGAACATCTCGCGCGCGTACTTCACAAACTCCTTGTCGGCTTCTCCGTGCAGAACATAGACGCCCTGCTGGAGGTAGTTCTCCTTGATGGGGAGTATATAGCTCGGGCGGCCCAAGCGCCGGAGCATGGCTTCCGCAGCGTCTTCGGCGAGCCCGGCACTGCCGGAAATGGCTGGGCTGACCGTCTCGTCGCGGATATAGCCGGCGGTCGGAGCGATGGCCGCAAATTCGCCTGGAAAACGCGCGCCCAGCAGCCGCGTGCCGTAACCGCCCATCGAGTTGCCACAGAGCCAACTGCGGCGCGGGTCATTCACAAGGTTCGCGCGTGCGTGCGCGACGGCTTCGGTGAAGTCGATACAGCCCCAGTTGTCCCAGGCGAAGCCAATCGGACGTCGGTTGGTGGGGCATACCACGTGCGCTTCCTTCTTGGGCGTAAGGCTACTCATGTTGATGGCTTCCACTTCGCCACCGTGCAGGTCGAAGAGGATGCCAGGGATCGGGTCGCCGTCCGCACTGCTTGCGGTCGAGGGCACCAGGGTGTAGTACTGCGCACTGCCGTCAATGGTGCTGATGCGAGTGACAACCCGCCTATCGGCGGAGGAGACGGTGGCCAGACCCACGGTGGGTGTGTGGAGGACCGTGCCGTCCCGTGCGGCGAGCGTCACCGGCGCTGAATGCAGCGTGCCGGCGGCCCGCGCACTGGAAGAGGTGAAGCGAGCGGGCAGCGCGATCTTCTTCTCGGTGAGCGCGGGCATGAAACCGAGGCCGACCCACGCCTCCTTCTCGGGAAGGTCACTGGCAATACGGATGCGTGCCCCGGAAAGCGGTTGCACGGAGGCGTTTACGACCACCACCCCCACGGGTCCATCCGTGTCGCGTCCAGCCACGAGCGAAGGCACTAGGATGTCACGATCGGATATGAATGCCGCGGCGGGTGGGGGAACGAGCTTCGCGGCGATGGGCTTTACGCCGAGGGAGAAGAGGAACTCGTTGACGCCGGCCTTTAGCTTGACGGGGATGTGTACGAAGTCATAGGGGACTTCATTGCCGCCGCGCCAATCGCCATTCACATGGACGCTGCGGTGGCCGTAGGCTTCGAGGAGCATCACGCGCTCCGTGGGGCTGTCCACGGTAGCGTAAATCCAGCCGTTAGCGAAGGTACTGTCGTTGCCGCCTCTGAAGACGCCATTGGCCTTGGCGGTCACGGCCGTCCAGACACCTGTCTGCTTACCATCATTGGCCTCCGCTGCGGGGAAGGGGCTGGCACCCTCCTTTGGCATGGCAAAGGTACCGGCCACCAGTTGTGCCTCGATCGGGTCACACCACCGAGCCAATCGCACCGGCCTGGCCAGTGCGAGGCCGGTGCGGATCATGATCTCGTCTGGCTTGAGCGTGATTTGTTCGTCTTCCTGAATCACGCCGATCTCTGCGGCAGTCGTATACGTCCTCCCGTGTATCTCGCTCAGTGCGACGAGCTTGAGGAAGGCGCACTGCTTCGCCTCGAACAGCACCGTCTTGCTGTAATTGCCGTAGGGAAAGAACTCGCCCTTCTTGACCGGCTGACCGAACTCCTTGCCATCGGCGCTGAGATAGATCTCGTAGCCCTCGATCGTGCCGCCGTCGTCTCCTCCCTGCCGCGGCAGATAGGTGAGGCCCTTGATTTTGCAGGGGGGATCGAGCTGGAGGATGATTTCATGTGGATGAGGCGGCTTGGCATCCCGCCACTGCGTATGCCAGATCGTGTTCGGGTTGCCGTCCACCGTCTTCGCGCCCTTGTCGTTGGTTTCTTCGCTATCAACCTTGACGACCTTCAGCGTCAGATTTTCCCCCGCGCGCGCCGCGGGCGCCCGTGCCGTCGAATCAGACCTTTCGCCTGCGTTGTTACCGGCACAGGAGGTACCTCCCGCAATCGCAAGCCACAGGACGATAAGGATCTTCCGAGTATTCATCGGTCTGCCTCCCACGGAGTGGACTGCCCATCTGCCTCTCATGGCACATCTCCCAAACGCCCTGCCTGCCCGGCTCAGAGGCATGCACGTCAAAGTCAGCCTTGAGTCAGCTTGGCATGGTATAATACATCCACCCTGAATGGACCTGCAATAGATTCAAGCCGATCGGTCATCGAGCCTGGAGACAACGGGAGCTTGTGAGATTCCTGCTATGGGCATAGTATGCCATTACTGGGAAGTACGTGATCTGGGCAGACCCATGGACAGGACAGAGGAATTCGTCAGTGAGCCGATCCAACCGGTGGCCGGGACGTTCGATCCCGTGGGCATGACGCGGGGCGAGCCGGGGGTGCCACGCCGATTCCTGTGGAGGGACACGGAGTACACCCTCGCGGCCGTGCTGGAGGCCTGGAAGGAGGACGGGCCGTGCAGATCCGGAGGAGGCGAGATGTATCTCCGCAAGCACTGGTTCAAGATCCAGACCGAACAGGGCCCGCGCATGACGATCTACTTCGAGCGCCAGGCCCGATCCAAACAGCAGGCCAAGGCCCGTTGGTGGCTCTACACCCTGGACCGAGGCAATCCACCCGCCTGACCGCAAACCCGTCGCCTCCAGAGACGCCGGAGTTAGGGCCCCCCAACCAGGCGGATGCTGTGGGTCATGGTGGCCAGACCCATCTGCTGTGTGAGCGTCATGGCGGACAGGACGCCCGTGCCCTTGTCGTAGGTGCAGTCGACCCTGTGCAAGTGGCCGATCTCGCTGATCGTCACGGAGTCCGGGCGGACCTCGCTGACCGTGACCGTTGTGCCCACGTGCTCGTTGGTCTCGATGACCTGGCGGGCCCGGAGGCCGGCCAGCGACTGTGGCGCGATCCATGGGCCGCTGATGGTCGCCGGGCCGCACGCGCCGTCCTGAAGGGCCTGCTCGGGCTGCATGCCTGGAAGGCTCTCGATCAGGAACTGGTTCGTGAACCGCAGCCACCCGGACCCGCGGGCCTTGGGCGTGAGCGTTGCGGTCATGGCCCGGTCCAGCTTGCTCCCTGCTGCAGCCACCACGGAGGTCTGCACCCCCTGGTAGGACAACTGCCTGAACTGCCCGACCCACCCCGGGACCGGGTCGTTCTTCCAGGGCACGTCGATGTCCTTCACCTCCACGATCCACCCCGTGACGACCTGGGTGCTGCCCTGTCCCACGCCCGGCCTGTCCGAGCCCGGGCCCGGCGCGGTCTGGATCGCCGGACCCTGCACCCGGGATGCGTGGAAGACCATCATCCCTGTGTCCAGGTCGTACACGCGGGCCTGGTACCCGGCCGCGTCCTCGCTCTGGAAGCGGATCGCGTTGTATCGCTTGCTGCGGACCGTGTAGGGCATGCGGAGGATCCGCAAGCCCTCGGTGTTGACCTCGCGGACCTGCTTGAGCACATTGGGATGGATCCAGTAGTCGGCCGCGCACCCGGCATGTCCGACCAGGCCGCCTCCCACTGCGAACATGGACCTCCGGGTGCCGGCGTCGTAGGTGTAGAGCCGGGTGGACAACTGGGCGATGCCGTCCCCCACGTGGCCCACGTACAGGACATTGAATGCGGCGCTCGCGCTGCCCGGGATTTCCTCTTCGTCGTAGCGCTTGCCCGTGTTGCGGTCCACCCACCGCCCGTTGTCGTCCTGGACCAGCTTCTTGTACTCGCCTGGTATGCTCGCGGTCATCCCGAAGTAGGTCAGGCGCGTGCCTGCCTGGATGGACGGCGGGGCCTGGGTCTCTGCAGCAGCAGGCACCAGGGGCAGCATGATGCTGGGGTCGGGGACCTCCGCACGGCCGCGGCTACGGGCGCCCGCGGAGAATAACGCTGCTGCCGAACACACCCACAAGAGCCTGATCGAGATCCGATGCCGCACAGATGCCATGGCGCACCTCCTGGCTGGACCTGCCTGTCAGCCTTTGCGAAGTCCCGACACGTCTGGTCATGGTATTCCACCCTATCCCCTCTGTCCAGTCCAGGGTCTCCCTACTCCACCCTGAACCACTCCAGATCCGCGTATCCGCTCTCTCCGGCCGCGCCTGCTCGCAGGGCAAAGACCCCGACCTTGGCCCCGATCCACTTTCCCTTGCGGGCCTGGAAGGCCTCGCCCACGGGCGTGAACTCCCGGCCGTCCCCGCTGAAGCTGAATCGGCAGACCGCCCGGTCCGAGACCTGGACGCGGAGGTGGAAGGTGTTCGATGCAACGGGCACAGACGGTCCCTCGGTCTCCGGCGCGCCGGACTCGACGTCCCTGCATACAGACTGGGATACGTGGAGGCCGTCTGGCTTCTTGCTGACCCCGATATAGGCGTAGTCCAGGCCCATGACGACCAGACCGACCTTGTCGCCGTTCGCGCGGGGCGTGAAGGTCACCTTGGCGGTGGCCGTGAAGGCCGGGGCCGGGAACTTCTGGAGCAGGAGGTTGGGGACCTCGGAGAGGTTTCGGACCCCATCAGGCGGCAATGTGTTGAACACCCGCAGGAACCCCAGACTGCCCGTTGGAAAGGCCCAGCCCGGCTGGGGATTGGCCTGCCACTGCCACTGGAGCCCCAGTCCCGGGGCATTGAACTCGTCCGAATCAGGGGGCGTGAGGATCGGCCAGGCCTTGCCCGCGTCCGGCTTGCGATAGGTCAGGACCGGTTCTCCGGTCCCGTCCCCGTCCTCATCCTCGCCCATGACCGGCCAGTCGTCCACCCACCGCATGGGCTGCAGGTGCACGACCCGGCCGTAGGGCCCCTTGTCCTGGAAGTGGATGAACCAGTCCTCGCCGTTGGGGGTGTCGACCCAGGCCCCCTGGTGGGGTCCGTTGACGATCGTCTTGCCCTGGGCCAGGACGGTCCGCTCCTCGTACGGGCCATAGATGTCCCTGGACCGAAGCACAAGCTGCCAGCCCCTCTCCACACCC
>JAGOQT010000221.1 GCA_018007255.1 Phycisphaerae bacterium
GGGGCGCGGAGATGGGTATAAGAGCCAGGTCGGGCACATGGATGTGGTAGCACAGGACGTGGACCCCCTCTGCGGCCAAGGCCCGCAGCGCAAGGCTGACCGGTGCGGTCTGCGGGTTGTCCACGCACAGAAACGCCTCCACGAGGGTGTCGGGCCCGTGGTGCCAGCGGTTGGGCAGGTCTGCGGGGCTGTACGCGGCGATGTGGCCCTCCAGGAAGTCCTGGGCGTCCTGCATGGAGAAGTCCTGGCGAAGTTGAGGATCGTTGGTCAGCCGCTCGAGCGCGGCAATGGCCTCACTGACTGCCTTGTCGCCCAGACTGGCCCTGAGGTAGCGAGACCACGCCCGGACCTTCTGGTCCTTGGCCTCGTAGTAGCGGCCCATCCAGTAGTTGTAGACAGGGTTGTCGGGCTGGCCGAACAGGGCCGAGAGCAGGTGCAGACGGGCCTGTTTGAGATCGCCCTTGGCCAACGCCAGACTGCCTCTGCGGACCTCGATATCCCGACCCAGAAGGGCGGCATCCGTGGTCTGCTGGGCACACTGGCTGGCCTGCTCCAGGAGGAAGGCGATGCGGTCTCGCCCATCCGAGGGCCCTTCGTTCAGGGAGTCGGCCAGGCTGAGCAGTTCGGCGGATGCGTCCTTGGCCGGCACGGTCTTGCGCAGCGACTGGACCGCCCGCTGGATGGTCTCCATGGAGGTCCCGGGGTCCTGTACGCCCCGGGTCAACAGGGTGACCGCGGCCTCCCGGGCCAGTCTGGACTTGGGATACGCGTCGAGATACCGCTCCATACCCTGCAGGTCGCCCTCTGAACTGGCCTTGTAGTACCGCTGTTCATCCAGATCGGACCAGGGGCTGGGCTTGGCCTGGAGCCAGATGGCCTTCTGCAGGGGATCCATCTGGACCACGAAGTCCTGCCAGAAGCTGTTGCCGATGAGGGCCTCGCACTCCGCGAGCTGTCCGCTGAGCCCCTCCACCGGGCGGATGGCCGTGTGCGCGGAGAGGTTCACCGGGCCGACCATGCACCGATCGAAGTCCCCGCCCGGGCGGTCTGCCAGGGCTGCGCACACCGCATCGATCCGGGTCTCATAGCTGGCGGTCGTGAACCCGGCCCGCAGCACGTAACCGGCCATGGGCTCGATCGACAAGCGATGCTGGTCCGAGGCGTCCGTGTAGTGGAGGGCCAGCCAGTTGTCCCCGGGGTCGGCCATGGGGCCGAAGGTCAGACGGCCTTCCTGGATGTCCAAACGGATGCCCGACTCGCCAAAGGCCGCGAGACCGATCATGCCCGCCACCGGGATCTCCTCGAGTTCTGATGCGTACTGGGTGGTGAGGCCCTTCAGGGAGCTGAGATCCGCACTTCGGTAGGGCTGTTTCGCCAGGCTGCCTTCGGGCTGGAAATCCAGGGTAACCAGTGTGTCTGAGGCCAGGTCCAGGACCGTGCAGGTGTCCCGGTCGAGGACCACGCCATAGGACCCGCCCAGGTTGACGACCATCTGGGCTGCGATCCGGCTCTCGCTCGTGGAGAGCGTACACCGGGTGCAGAGCCGCCCACCGATCAGACGGACACCCAGGGTTCCCCCTGCCCATGTGCACGCCGAGCCGAGCAGGAGGGTCGCAGTGATGCACAAGAGAGATCTGTTCACGATGGGATCAGCAAGGGGTTAGTCGTCTGAGTTCTGGCCCTTCCATTGTTCACGCCGCGTGCTCACGTGGGAGTCTGCGTAGAGGATGTTGAAGAAGCAGAACTGGGCCTTCGTGGTCGTGGCATTGCTGTTGTGGGGCATGAGCCGGTCCTTGATGTCCATCGTGAACCCGCTGGTGCTTCCCGATGCCCGGAACCCCGGGGTATAGGGCCTGAACATCCAGTTGTCCCACACCAACCACGTGGTTGCGTGGCGTTTCATCTGAAAGGTCTTGGTCGTGTCCAGCATGGCGGCAATGCTGAACGCATACGTATTGCCCAGGTCCCGCATCCACTTGTGCGGCTGCCCGGGACACCGCCAGACCTTGCTGTTGCCCTCCAGGTTGTGGGTCTGGTCCAGGATGGCCGCCAGACCGTAGGTCTCAGGCAGCCCCCGGGGATCGGAGGGATTCTTGTACCCGGGGGCCGCCCGAAATGTGAATCCGCCCAGGACATACTTGTTGGGGAACCTGTCCCCGAAGTCCGAGGCGTACATGTGCATGCCCAGACCGATCTGCTTGAGGTGCGCGGTGCACGCGGTCTGCTTGGCCTGCTCGCGGGCCCGCCTGAGGCTCGGCATGAGCACGGCCATGAGGATCGCGATGATCGCGATTACGACCAGAAGCTCGATCAGCGTAAAGGCCTTCTTGCGCACCATCCCTGTCTGTCCAGTCCTTCGGATGTCTTGCACTCTAGTTCGCGCAACGCCCCATGTTGGCCGTGAGCAGGGCCAGGTCGTCCGCGTCCACATCGTCGTCGAAGTTGAAGTCGCCCTTGGACCAGTCCATGCCCTGGGCCGCGCCCACGTTGGCCTGGACGATGGCCTCGTCCGCAGCGGTCACGCACCCGTCCAGATCGGCATCGCCCGGGAGCACGAACTGATGGAGGACCTGCATGTCCTTGTCGGTCACGCAGGCAGCCTCAAGACCGCTCTTGTCACTGCTGACCTCGCTGTTGCCGTTCAGGTCGCACTCCACGTAGTCCAGGTAGGCCTGGCCGTCGGCCATGACGGGCAGCGATCCGGAGCGGGTCCTCTGGATCTGGGTCTTGAACAGGTTCATGTCCGCCAGGGTCACCTTGCCGTCCAGGTCGAAGTCGCCGGTGGGGTACACGTCCACGCCCGCCACGCACTTGCCGGCCGTGGACATGAACATGAGCTGCGGGATATCCAGGCCCGGGTCGTTGGGGTCGTCCGCGTTGAGCGGCACGTGGACCTTGCGGAGATCCAGACGCAGATAGGCCGTGTTGGTCGAGTTTGCCGCCCCGATCGCGCAGTTGAATGCGTAGTGCATCGCCCGATTGGCCACGGCCACCAGGCGTCCCTGGACGTCATACTTCAGCAGCACGTACGGCTTGTTCGTGTAGAAGTAGATCGTGCCGTCCTGATCCGCGGCGATCGACCACGCCTTGGGGGCGACGGTGACCTCCAAGAGGTCCATGACCTTGTCCGCGGGCACGGCCGTGTACACCTTGGGGGTGTCGTTGCCGTCGTCCACCAGGCAGCTCAGGCCCCCGTCGTTGCCCGTGACATCCGTGGAGTTGAAGAGGACCTGGTCCAGGTTGGGGTCGTAGGCCTCCCCGGTCAGATTCCGCACGCCGATCGGCAGCACGCCCGGCTCGGAGCTGTTGGTCACCTTGCCCGCACTGTTGTCAAACAGACGCTTGATCGTCCTAGTGGACATCTCCACGGACCAGACGCCGCCCAGGAGATTCGAGGAGGAGGCCATGGACACAAAGTAGACATGGGATCCGTTGCTGGCAAACACGCCTCGACGGCCGCCGATGTTGTCGCCGTCTCCCAGCTTCGGGGTCACACCGATGGCGTCTCCCAGGCCCTGCAGCGTGCAGAGGCTGTTGAATGCGTCGTTCCAGTTCGTGCACCCCAGGCCGTACTGAGGCCCGAACACGTCCGTCTCGAGCATCCCCGGCCTCCACTCGGCATTGGCCCTGTCGGGCTGCTTGTCCGTGAAGCTCCAGATCTCTCGGAAGTCCCAGGTGACGATCCGCTTGGTGCTGGCGTTGTCCAGGGCCTTGCCCATGGCGTTGATCACGACCAGCTCGCCCGGGCCGTAGGTGTACCCGTTCACGGTCACGGGTGCGGGATTGAGGGTCATGCCGCTGGGCGAGAAGGTCGCGCCGCTGCCGGGGTCGCACAGCCCTCCCTCGATGTCCACAGAGCTGGCCACGCGAAGGAGATCGGATTCCGTGGCACACTGCCAGGACTTGCCGTCAGGCCGGTCGATGACGCTGCCCACCCACGCGGGGAACTCCTGGTCCGGACCGACATAGGCCCGGATGCCCAGATTCGCCCCGTACGTGGAGACATAGAAGCGGTTGTCGGACTGCCGGTAGCAGAACGCCCCAATCGGACCGCCCGCCAGCCTGTTGTAGTTCACGTGGTCTGCAGGGACCAAGACCTTCATCCTGGCCGGACCGTCAGCGGCCGCGATCCCGGCCAGCACCAGAACCAGTGCACACATCACGACTTGGGCCCATCGTTCTCGTTTCATCATCTTCTCCATTTCCTCTGTCACCCTGTTGTATCGCACGCACCCAGCATCCCGATCCGAGTCTGCCCGGACCGGACTACCTGCTATAGAAGAAGGCGTCACCCTTGGGGTCTCGACGGACGAACAGAACCACTCAGTAGACTACATCGCCCGCACGCGAAAATCAACACTATTATGGCCCAGGACAGGAGGGCCGTAGCGGCCTGCAATCACCGGTCGCCGGCCAGGAACAGGACCTCCGCCGCGGACAAGGCGCGGCTGTAGATACGGAATTCGTCGAGGGTTGCGCTGAGGTACGCATCCGCGTCGTACTGGGAACGGCCCAGCCAGTTCTGCGTGGTCTGGCCCAGATCCCCAGGTAGGATGGCTGTGGCGCCGGTGGCCACGACCTCGCCGTCCAGGCACAACTGCAGTGTCCTGGCCTGCCCGTCGATCACCACGGCCACGTGGTGCCAGCCGGTCAGGTCCCTGGCCGGGCCGGTCACCCTGGACTCCCCTGAAGAGGTGGTCCTGGAGATGGCGAATCGTACGACCCCGTTCGTGCCCGCACTGGGCGTCAGGAACATGTACCCGGCCGTGCTGCTGGTGCCGAAGTCAAAGACCCGCTGCCAGCCCGCTGCCGCTGTCGAATCCACGTTCACCCAGGTCGCCACGGTCGCACTGGTCAGGCTGCCGATCAGTGGACCGATCGGCAGGTCTACATAGTCGTTGACCCCGTCGAGCCAGATCGCCTTGCCGAGGCCGGCCTGGGAGTCCGCATAGGTCGGGTCGTTCAGGGCTGTGCCGTGGTACGCGCCCGCGCTGTCCCTTGCGTCGCCCTCAAAGGCGTAGTGGGCCGCGAGTCCTGTGGTCCCCGGATCGACCGGCACCGGGACCTCAGGGGCCGTCTGGTACAGGCGGATGTCGTCGATGTAGAGCTTGCCCTTCACAGGGCCCGACACCCCGATCGTGAAGGACTGGACCGCCTTGGCGCCCGCCAGTGTGGTCAGGTCGATATTCCACTGCTTCCACAGGGTCTTGGTCAGTGCATCCGAGGACCCGTTGTACGCCACCTGCGTGTTGTTGATCCGCACGTACAACTGCCCGGCCCCATTGGTGGGTTCCCCACGGAAGAACAGGACCAGGGTCTGGAGCCCGCCCAGGGTCCAGTCCTGGGCCGCGTCCAAGGTCCGTGTGGCCTCGGAGACCGTATAGCCGGCCGTGTTGTCGTACAGGAACGGCATGGACTGGCGCCCGCTGTGAACGAGGGTCTGCTCCGCATAGGGCGAGTTGTCGTTCCCCACGATCGAACCTGTGCCGTTGCCGCTGTAGGCAGGTGTACCGCAATCTACATTCTCACTGTTGCCGGCCCCACCCTTCCACGCATAGTAGACCCGGCTGCACCGGTCGTTGTAGGCCTCGAAGTCGTCTACTGTGCCGTAGGGGGGTGTCGAGAAGCTCCACACGGGCCCAGCCCACACGGCGGGGGTCGCGGCATCATTGACCTCATCCACCCTCCAGTAGTACGTCGTGGCATACTGCGCGCCCAGGTCGCTCAGGGCCAGTTGGTGATCCGTCACGGTCTTGGACAGGGCCAGGGCGTTCGGGTCTGTGCCGAAGTGGACCTCGTGCCGGGCCGCCACCCGCCCGGGCCTCCAGTCCAGGCCGGCGTCCGGGGCCACACCCTCCGCCCCGTCCGAGGGCTTGGGCTGTCTGGCTCGCACAGGGATATGGAAGAACCGGACCTCGGCCAGGCCCTTCTGCGCAACCAGTCCGCCCCAGTTGGTGCGGATCGTGAGCCGGACGAATTGCGCCGCCACCCCGCCGAAGTCCACGATCGTGTTGGCCGTGTAGTCCGACAGGCCGGTCGCCTGCGCGAACTCGGGGACGCCGGCCAGAGGGGTCCAGGTCGATCCGTCCGTGCTGGTCTCCACGGTGACCTCCTTGGCCCCGTACCCGATATCGGGCTCGGTCATCTGATTGGAGTTCCAGACCCACATCTGATGGAGCTTGTAGGCCTGGTCGAAGTCGTACTGGATCCAGGACGGCTGCGGGGTCTTGCCGCTGAGCCACATCTCATTCAGGGTGGTGGAGTGCTTGTCCCCTGTGAGTCCGGAGCCGTTGATCGTGTTGACCGGACCGGTCTCAGGTTTGGTCGAGCTGGACGCGGTGGCCTGGACCGGGGTGATCGGATACGCGTACGGCTCCGTGGTGAAGCTCCACAGGCTGCCCTTGAACACGGTGGAGTCGGGCGGGGCATTGACCTCATCGACCCGCCAGTAGTAGGTCTGGCCGTAGGTGACCAGACCTGCCGGATCAAGGGATGTGGCCGCCTGGCCCTGGCCGACAAGCATGCCCTTGGGGTCTCCACGGCTGGCTGCATCGACCTGCTCATACACGGTCCCAAGGTACACGTCGTGGGCCACGGCGTACTGCCCGGGCGTCCAAAGGAGGACTGCATCCAGGGGTACGTCGGTCGCCTCATTGAGGGGGGCGACTACAGAGGCCAGGGCGGGGTTGGGCGGAATGGCTACAGTCACCATGTCGACCCAGGTGGCCTCGCCGTCGTTGCTCGCGCTCAGGATCCTGATCCACAGGGCATCCCCGAGTTTGAAGTCCGTCCCGGTGTTGAGTCGCAGGGTCATCCATTCGCTCTCGCCC
>JAGOQT010000222.1 GCA_018007255.1 Phycisphaerae bacterium
GGTCGGAACGGCCGGAGCGGTCAAGGGGCTCCTGCCCGAGCAGATCCGCGCACTGGGCTCGGAGATGATCCTGGCCAACACCTACCACTTCATGCTCCGGCCCGGGGTCGACGTGGTCGAACGCCTGGGCGGTCTCCACCGGTTCATGGCATGGGACGGACCCATCCTGACGGACAGCGGCGGGTACCAGATCTTCTCGCTGAGCGACCTGACCCGGATCGACGACCAGGGCGTGCACTTCGCCAGCCACCTGGACGGCGCCCGGATCGACCTGGACGCGGAGACCGCAGTCCAGATCCAGAACCGGCTGGGGGCGGACGTGATCATGTGTCTGGATCAATGCACCCCGTATCCAGTGGAGAAGGCCGATCTGGACAGGGCCGTGGACCGCACGATCCGGTGGGCGGCCAGGTGCAGACAGGCCCATCGCCGCACAGACCAGATGCTCTTCGGGATCGTCCAGGGCGGAACCGACCTTGCGGTGCGGGCCGCGTGCGCGGACGCGCTGCAGGAGATCGGCTTCGAGGGATACGCGATCGGCGGCCTGAGCGTGGGAGAGGGCCACGACCTGATGATCCGGACCGTGGAGCACACCGCCGGACTCCTGGATCCGGGCAAGCCCAGGTACCTCATGGGCGCGGGCATGCCCGCGGACATCGTGGCCGCGGTCCGGTCCGGAGTGGACATGTTCGACTGCGTCCTGCCCACCCGCAACGGCCGCAACGCCTACGCCTTCACGGCCGGAGGGCCCCTGCGCATGCGCAACAGCATCCACGCAGAGGACCCAGCCCCGATCGAGGCGGGCTGCGACTGCTACGCCTGCCGCCACTACACCCGGGCGACCATTCGCCACTTCTGCAATTGCGGAGAGATGCTCGGTTCGATCCTGCTGTCCATGCACAACATCCGATTCTACCAGAGGCTCATGGCCCAGATCCGCGACGCCATCGAGCGGGATCTCTTTGCGACCTGGTCCGCAGAGGCCTTGGGGCACTACAGATCCGTGTAGATGGGGTGTGGCCACAACAAGGCCCCACACCCCTGCAACCGGACAGAACCCCTGTATTTCCACGCGGCCGCAAGCCCATTACAGGACCCAGCCAGTGCCCCAGCGGGCCTGGCTTTTTTGGTTGACTCTGAGGCCATAGATCAAGATAATATGGGTAAACTAGAAATAGCAGAGAAACCGCAAACATCCAAGGAGTGCCAGATGGCAGCAGGGAAAAGACAGCAGAACAGCACGATGATCACCCTGGTGTTCTTCGTCGCCTTGTTCCTCGTAGCCGCCATACTGGCGGTTGTCTTCTATCTCAAGGCCGAGAACTATAGGACCACGGGTGTCGAGCTGCAGAGACAGGTTGACGACCTGGCCACGCGATCCGAGATCTCACAGGTGACCACCCTCGTCGGCGCACGGGATTCGGGCCTGAGCTGGTTGGGCTCAGCGGTTGAGTACCACAACAGGCTGCTGCTCCTGTTGATGGGTTCTCCAGTGGATTCCACCAAGTCCGCGGAGCTCCAGTCCAATGCGGCCCGTGCACGGGTGGTTGAGACCATCGAGCTGGCCCAGGCGCACATCGAAGGCGAGAAGGTCGACCCGAACACAGGGCTTGTGCCTGTGGCCAAGAAGCTCCTCGCCGCCATCGACATCCTCAAGTCTTCCAAGGCCGAGCTCACCAAGCAGATGGCCGCGCTCACGGTGCGGGTCCAGGACATCGATGCGGCCAGCAAGGAGAGAGAGGCCTCGCTGCTCAAGCAGATGGAGGCCCTCAAGCAGGCGGCCGACGAGGCCAACAAGCAGAGCGAGCAGTACCGGAAGATGGTGGACCAGAGTTCAGACGAGCGGGCCAAGACCTTGATGGAGCGGCTCGACCAGGAACGGGCCAGGGCCGAGGAACTCAACAACGGCCTGCTCAAGACCCAGGCCGAGCAGGCGGAGACCCAGAAGAGGCTCCAGGTCGCGCTGGACAAGGTCCGCCGCGTCGAGCCCGGTCTGGACCGGTCCCCGGAACTCTACAGGCCGGACGGCAAGGTCACCGTGGTGGATCCGCACGCGGGTGTGGTGTACCTGAACCTGGGCAGCCGGGACCGGATCTACCAGGGCCTGACCTTCGCTGTGTTTGACGGCGCAGGGGCCATCCCCAAGGACGGCAAAGGCAAGGCCGAGGTCGAGGTCTTCAAGATCATGAACGACTCCTGCGCAGCCAGGGTGGTCAGCCAGGACCCGAGGCGCCCGATCGTGATCGACGACCTGGTCGCCAACCTGATCTGGGACAAGGACAAGGTGTACAAGTTCGTGCTCGCAGGCGACTTTGACGCCAACCGGGACGGCCGGATCGATCCGGACGGGATCCAGGCGGTCTCCAGGCTGGTGGAGAAGTGGGGCGCCGAGACGACAGGCGATCTGTCTGCCTACATCGATGCCGTGGTCATCGGCCAGCCCCCGGCCGTACCGCCCAGGCCCACCCCGGACGACCTGGAGGTGGACCCCCTGGCCCAGCAGAAGGTGGACGCAGCGCAGGCCCGCCTGGACCGCTTCAGGGCCGTCCAGGAACAGGCCCAGGCCCTGATGCTCCCGATCCTGCCCTATGACACCTTCCTGTATCTGATCGGGTACAGGGGCCAGAGCCAGGTCCCCGGGGCGATCTAGCGAAACGGGGGTGGACCCCGATGGAGGCCACCACCACCTCCCCTGTGTAGGGCCTGGACTCCGGCGGCACGAAACCCCTCTTCATGGCCACGAAGGTCACTGTGCAGGCGGCCCGAATCGCAGCGCCAAGGGGCCTTCCTGTGTCCGCGTCCAGGCCGGACGGGATATCCACGGCCAGGATCGGGATGCCCAGGCCGTTGATCGCCTCGATCAACCGGGCATAGGGCGGCGAGACCTCGCCCCTGAGCCCGGTGCCGAAGACCGCGTCCACGATCAGATCCGCGCACAGGGCACATCCCCTGATCCGAGCCTCGATCCCCTTGTCTTCCACATCCAGCGACACCACGGCCAGACCCATGTGCAGCAGGACATCCAGGTGGACCTTCGCATCGCCGGCCACCTTCGATCCGTCTCCGCACAAGGCCACGTTCACGCCAAGGCCCTTGTTGAGCAGGTGCCTGGCGATCACAAACCCGTCCCCCCCGTTGTTCCCGGTCCCGCACACCACTGCGACCCTGGGCTTCCGGCAGCCCGCCAGCCTCTGCTCGACCAGGTCCGCGCAGGCCCGGCCCGCGTTCTCCATCAGGACCACGCCGGGGATCCCCGCGTGCTGTATGGCCCAGGCGTCGAAGGCCCGGACCTCGTCGCGGCTCATGACCAAGGGGGCAGGATCATCCATGGGGGCATTGTAGGCGGGCTGGTGCGTGTGTCAATTGACACCGGATCGCGACTGCCCTACAATCGCCGCGTCGGGACTCGCTATGAAGATCCTTCTAACCAACGATGACGGTATCTTTGCGCCGGGCCTGGCCGCACTGTACACCCGCCTGACCTCGCTCGGCGACGTGACTGTGGTGGCCCCGATCGACGGCCGTTCCGGCACCAGCCACAGCATCACGTTCATGGAACCCCTGGTCTGCAACAAGGTCAGCATCGACGACCGGTTCAGCGGGTTCGGCGTGCACGGCTCGCCCGCGGATTGCGTCAAGCTGGCGGCCATGCAGCTCCACGAGGGCCCGATCGACCTGGTCGTGTCCGGGATCAACCACGGGGCCAATGTGGGCATCAATGTCTACTACTCCGGGACCGTGGCCGCGGCCATCGAGGGGGCGTTCATGCGGATCCCCGCTGTGGCCGTGAGCCTGGCCTCCGAGGCGGTCATGGACTTCGAGGCCGCTGCGGCCCACGCCCTGAGGGTCCTCCAGGCCATCGGCCCGGTCCCTCCGGGCGAGGTGGTCAACATCAACCTCCCCCGCCTGAGCGGGGGCCCGCCCAAGGGCGTCCGGGTGGTCCCCCAATCCACGAACGGCTTCCAGGAGTCCTATGTCCCCCAGACGAACGGCCCGCACATGGGGTTTCAGCTCTCCTGCGGGCTGCACCGTCCGGAGGACACGGTGACCGACACCATGATGCTGTGGGAGCGGTACATCACAGTGACGCCCCTGCACCCGGACATGACCTGCCACAGCCGACTGGCGGGCCTGCAGGAACGGCTCCGCCCCCTCTGCGACTGAAAGGACCCTCACCGATGCCCAAGCCCGACACCCCCCAGATCTGCATCGTAACCATCGCCGGCGCGGACCGGGTCGGGATCATCGCCAAGCTGGCCGTCACCATGGCCAAGGCCAACGTCAACATCCTGGACGTGAACCAGCGGGTCATGGAGAACACCTTTGTGATGACCATGGCCGTGGACGTGGCCAAGGCCACGAAGACCATGGCGGCCCTCAAGCGGGATCTGGACCGGGTCGCCCGGTCGCTCCAACTCAACATCACGCTCCAGGACGAGCGGATCTTCGAGGCCATGCACAGGGTGTAGCATGAGGGTTTCCGTAGAAGAGGTCTTCGAGACGGTCCGGATGACCCTGGACCACCACTTCGACATCCGCACGGTCACGCTGGGGATCAACCTGAAGGACTGCATGGACCGCGACTTCAGCGCCTTTGCCTCCCGCGTGCGCAGCCGCATCGTAGAGTACGGCCTGCGTCTCAACCGCTGTGCGGACCGGATCGAACAGAAGTACGCCATCCCCGTCACCAACCGCCGCATCGCGGTGACACCTGTCGCCCTGCTCTTGGAGCCCCTTCCGCGGGGCGTCCGGACCGCGGTCCGCTTGGCCCAGGTCCTGGACCGGGCCGCGAAGGCCAGTGACATCGACTTCATCGGCGGGTACGGGGCCCTGGTGCACAAGGGCATGACCCGCGCGGACGAGACCCTCATCGACGCCATTCCGCAGGCCCTGTCGTCCACCGAGCGGGTCTGCGGGTTCCTGAACCTGGCCTCCTCCGCGGCCGGCATCAACATGGACGCGGTGGCCAAGTTCGGCCACACCCTCAAGGACCTGGCCGTGCGATCCAAGACGGGGATCGGGTGCGCAAAGATCGCGGTGTTCGCGAACGCCCCGGAGGACAACCCCTTCATGGCCGGGGCCCATCACGGCGTGGGCGAGCCCGACGCGTCGCTCAACGTAGGGATCTCCGGACCCGGCGTGGTCCGCAGCGTGGTCGTGCAGAACCCCTCCTGCGACCTGACCCAGCTCTCGGAGATCATCAAGCGGACGGTCTTCAAGATCACCCGCGCAGGCGAGCTGATCGGCAGGGAGATCGCCTCCCTCATGGAGGTCCCGTTCGGCATCGTGGACATCTCCCTGGCCCCGACCACGTCGGCCGGGGACTCCGTGGCCGAGATCGTGGAGGCCATGGGCATTGGGAAGATGGGCGTGCCCGGGTCCACGGCGGCCCTGGCCCTCCTGATCGACGCGGTCAAGAAAGGCGGGGCCATGGCCTCCGGCAATGTGGGAGGCCTGTCCGGCTGCTTCATCCCGGTCAGCGAGGACGCGGGCATGATCCGGGCCGTGCGCGCGGGCACCTTGACCCTGGAGAAGCTTGAGGCCCTGACCAGCGTCTGCTCGGTCGGACTGGACATGTTCGCGGTCCCGGGCAGCACCTCGCCGGAGGTCCTGTCCGCGATCATCGCGGACGAACTGGCCATCGGCGTGGTCAACCACAAGACCACGGGCGTGCGGGTCATCCCGGCCCCGGGCAAGAAGGTCGGGGACATCCTCCACTTCGGCGGCCTGCTGGGATCCGCCCCGGTCATGCGGGTGCCGAATGTCCCCTCGTCCGCGTTCCTGCAGCGAGGCGGCCGGATCCCGTCCCCGATCCAGGCCCTGCGAAACTGACGTGTGGAACGTCTTTGAACAGCCCTGGACCCTGCTCGTCGCCGCGGTCCTGACCTTCCCGGCCGTGATGACCTTCAGGGCCCTGTATCCCGACAAGGAGCGGAGGTGGCAGTTGGCCGTCCCGTTCTGTGTGGCCGGCCTGGCCCTTGGGTTGGACCTCCTGGTCGCCACGGACCTCGAGCAGGTCCGCGCCCTTGTGCGCAGCACACTCAAGGCGGCCCGGGCGGAGGACATCCCGAGACTGGAGCGACTCCTGGCAAGCGACTACCGGGACTCCTATCACCGCGACCGGCAACAACTCCTGGATCACGCCCGCACGGCCCTGGCCCGGTCGCCCATAGCCAAGATCCAGGTGCTCGGCCAGTCCATCGACCCCATCGAGCCCCCGGATGCACGCGCGGCCCTGTCCCTCATGGTCGGCTTTGACCCCAATAGCCTGGTTGCGCAGACCTACAGGCCCTTTGTCTTCGTCGGCCTGGAGTGGTCCCTGTCCAGGCAACCCGGGGGTCCATGGCTCGTGCGGACCATCGAGCTGACCGAGGTAGACAGGAATCCGGTCTCGTGGGGCCGGGTCAGCGGCGACTTCTAAGGAGTAGAGTAGAGGTTTGCCGCTCAGATTTGGGTCAGATGGGGACGCGAGGATTGAGCGAAACCGGAGGCGTAGTGCCCTTCTACGTCGAGGATCTCGCGATTGAGGAGCGGCCCAAGATGGCCCGAAGATGAGATGGCGAACGTTTAGCCTATTCCTTCGCGGGTCCTAAAGCCCTGTCCGCTCAGGGGTTTATGAGACCCCAGAGCCTCGTCACGGCAGGCCATGATCCGGTCAAAGTCCCCTCCGCAATGGGCCGATACCAGGGATGCAGAAACGACTCAGGATCAGGGGTAACGGTCGATGCTTGAACCACTGAAGAACGACAACGCGCCGCTCCGATGCGAAGTGCTCACGCTGGACTGGTATCCCAGTGACCGCAGTTACCGTCTCGATGGCATCAAGCCCGTCCGGCCCAAGCGGGTCCCGCCCCTGATGGTCCGCAAGGC
>JAGOQT010000224.1 GCA_018007255.1 Phycisphaerae bacterium
ATCCAGACCAAGTTCAGGGACGAGATCCGGCCCCGGTTCGGCCTGATGCGGGCCCGCGAGTTCGTCATGAAGGATGCCTACAGCTTCGACGCGGACGAGGCGGGCCTGGACCAGGCCTATGAGGCCATGCGCCAGGCCTACCACCGCATCTGCCTGCGCCTGGGGTTTCGTTATCGGGCGGTCGAGGCGGACTCCGGCGCGATCGGAGGAAGTGGCTCCCAGGAGTTCATGGTCCTGGCCGACACGGGCGAGGACACGATCCTCTACTGCGACCAGTGCGACTACGCGGCCAACCAGGAGAAGGCCTCCTCGCGTCTGGAGCAGTTCCCTCAGGACACGGAGCTGCGTCCCAAGGAGGACGTGTTGGGCGAGGGTCTGATCCACACGGAGCCCCTCTCGAAGTTCCTGGGCATCCCCGTGTGGAAGACCACCAAGACCCTGCTCTTTGAGGCGGACGACCGGGTGGTGGCGGTCATGGTCCGCGGGGACTGTGACGTCAACGAGGTCAAGGTCGCGAACGTCCTGGGCTGCAAGGTCCTCCGCCTGGTCCCCCCTGAGCGGATCCGGGAGATGACCGGAGCCGAGGTCGGATACGCCGGACCCATCGGCCTGCCCTCGGACGTGCGGATCCTCGCAGACCACGACGTCGGCGGTCGAGTCAACTTCGAGTGCGGGGCCAATCGGACGAACTTCCACACCCTCAACGTGAACTTCGGCCGTGACCTGCCCCTGCCCGAGTTCGGCGAGTTCAGGCTGGCTCGGGCCGGCGAGGAGTGCCCCCGGTGCGGCGGGCGCCTGTCCGCAGAGAGGGGCATCGAGGTCGGGCACATCTTCAAGCTCGGGACCAAGTACTCCAAGGCCATGAACTGTGTCTATCTCGACGCCCAGGGTCAGCAGCAGCCCGTGGTCATGGGCTGCTACGGGATCGGGGTCTCCCGCATGGCGGCTGCCTGCGTGGAGCAGGGGCACGACGACAAGGGCATCGTCTGGCCTGCCCGGATCGCCCCGTACCACGCCCACCTGATCGGCCTGAACCTGGAGGACGCGGCCGTGGCCAGGCAATGCGAGGAGATCTACGCCCTGCTCCAGGCCAAGGGGGTCGAGGTCTTGTACGACGACCGGCCCTGCCGTGCAGGGGAGAAGTTCAGCGATGCGGACTTGATCGGCCTGCCCGTGCGCCTGACGGTCAGCAAGCGGACCCTGGAGCAGGGGCGAATCGAGTACAAGCCCCGCACCCAGGCCCAGGCGGACCTGGTTACCGTGGACCAGGCCATCGCGTTGATCCGGGCCCTCATCTGACCAGGTTGGGCAGGACCAGGCACACCTGGGGGAAGACCATCAGGAGGATCGCGGCCACAACCAGGGCCGCCAGGAAGGGCAGCGCACCCCTGAAGATCCGTTGCAGGGGGACTTCACGCTCAATGCCGCCGACCACGTACACGCACACGCCCACGGGCGGCGAGATCACGCCCATCATGGTCACGACCACGATGATCACGCCGAACCAGATCGGGTCATAGCCCAGTTGCAGGACCACGGGGTAGAAGATGGGGATGGTCAGGAGGACCAGGCCCAGGGCGTCCATAAAGCACCCCGCCACGAGGTAGAACAGGATCACCAGGCCCATGACGGCCCATCCGGGCAGGGGCAGGCCCGCGAGCCAGGAGGCCAGGCCAAAGGGGATGCGGCTCACGGCCAGGAAGTGGCCGAAGATGACCGCACCGGCCACGATGAACATGACCATGCAGGAGGTCCGCACCGTCTCCTGGAGGGAACGGTTCAGAGCGGCCCAGGTCAACTGTCCCTTGACCAGGGCGATGACCACGGCCCCAGCCGCACCCACGGCCGCTGCCTCGGTGGGCGTGAAGTAGCCCAGGAACATCCCGCCCATGACCACCAGGAAGAGGATCAGGGTCTCCGCCACCCCGGCCAGGGAGGCGAACTTGGCCCGCCACGGGGTCGGCTCCGCAGCAGGACCCAGGCCTGGACGGAGCAGACATTGAATGGTGATCGTGATGCAGAAGAGCAGTGCGATCATCAGGCCGGGGAGGATGCCGGAGATGAAGAGCTTGCCCACGGACTGCTCGGTCATGACTGCGTACACGATGAAGACCACGCTGGGCGGGATGAGCATGCCCAGGCCGCCCGCCGAGGCCACGGTCCCGCAGGCCAGCTCCATGCTGTATCCGTGCCGCCGCATCTCGGGCAGGGCCACCATGGCCATGGTGGCCGCGGTGGCAGGCCCGGATCCGCAGATCGCCCCAAAGGCCGTGCAGGCCCCCACCGTGGCGATGGCCAGGCCGCCCGGCAGGCGCCCCATCCAGTGGTACGCCGCATTGAACAGGCCCCTGCTGATCCCTGCATGGAAGGCCACCTGGCCCATGAGCACGAACAGGGGGATCACCGTGAGGCTGTACGAGGAGAAGGTGTCGTACAGGTCCATGGTGATGATGCTCACGGCCGCGCCGGGGGACACCACCGCCGCATAGCCCAGGAACCCGACGATGGCCATGGCAAAGGCCACGGGCAGGCTCAAGAACAGCAGGAGCACCATGGCCACGCACCCGATGATCCCGATCTCCAGGGGGGTCATGGCCGGACCACCTCTCGATCCGGATACAGGAGGTGGTGTCCCAGGACCAGGACCACGACACCGCAGCAGAACCCAATGGCCCAGGGCACCCAGAAGATCGGATACTGGAGGGTCTGGCTGACCTGGCCGGTCCGGTACATCTCCACGCCGTAGAGCACGGTCCTCCAGGCCAGGAACGCGAACAGGGCCATACCCATCAGGTCGACTGCGATATCCAGTATCCTCCTGCCCCGCGCACGGAGCTTCTGGGCGAAGTACTCAATGGCGATGTGACCCTTGGAGGCCGCGGTGTAGGGCAGGGCCGATGCCAGACTCAGGGCCACTGCGATCTTGGTGATGTCGTAGGCCCCTGTCAGGGACCTGTTGATCAAGGGCAGGCGCAGGATCACATCCAGGCAGGTGACCACAATCATGGCCAGGACGCTGAGACCGGACACGAAGGCCAGGCCCAGGACCAGACCGCGGAGCCCGCGCGTAAACGGTCGCGCGGAGGGGCCGGGCCCCTGGGAAGGTGACACCCCAGCCACCATCTACCGCCCGGACTCCGAAGAGGCCTTCCGAAGGACCTCCTGGCAGTCCGCCAGGAACCGGTCGCCCGGCAGGCCCTTGGCCGCAGCGGCCTTCACATAGTCATCCAGGACCGGCCTGACCTTGTCCTTCCAGATCTGCTGCTCCTGGTCGGACAGGGCAATGGTCTGGCGTTTGAGCTCTCGGACGAACTCCCGCCCCTCCTGGTCTGCCTGGTCCCAGGCCCTGCCGTGCCGATCCACCCACTCGCGGCTCACATCGGTCAGGACCTGCTGCTGTCCGGGAGTCAGGCGGTCCCATGCCCTCTTGTTCATCACCACGAACATGGCCGTGGTGTAGCCGATGGCCGAGGTCTCGGTGACCGTGTCGATGGACTCTCCCTGCTTCCATCCCTTGAGGGTCTCGATTGGACAGAAGGTCGCTTCGACCACGCCCTTCTGCAGGGCCTCCGCAGTGTCGGACTGGTCCATGGCCACAGGCGTCCCCCCCAGGGCCTGAACGATCTTGGACGACAGGCCCGTGGCCCGCACCTTGAGGCCGGCCAGGTCCGCAAGGGAGCGGATGGGCTTCTTGGAGGCGAGGATGCCCGGGCCGTGGGCATGGACATACAGGACGTGCACGTCATTGACCTCTGCGGGCCGGTATCTCTGGACCATCTCGTGGGCCACACGCGTGGCCACCAGTCCGCTCGGATACCCCAGCGGCAGGTCCAGGCCCTCCCGCAGGGGGAACCGGCCGCGCGTATAGGCAAAGCAGCTCATCCCGATGTCGGAGACGCCGTTGACCACACCCTCGTAGCACTGGGGGGGCTTGGTGAGGGTGCCGCCCGGGAAGATCGTGATCTTCACCTGGCCTTGGGTCCGTTTGCCCACCTCTTCGGCCCAGGTCTGTGCGGTCTGGCACTGGATGTGGGTGCTTGGGAAGAACACACTGTACGAGAGCTCGACGACCCCGGATCCCTCGGGCGACCGACGGCAGGCCACCATGCAGAGCATCGCAGCAGCGACAACGCAGAGCACACCCTGTTTACGCCCCATGTCACGATCTCCAAGACCAAACCATCCCGATCCACCGCGGGCCCAGGCCACCCGACCTTCCTGCGCGACCCAGCGGGGCAGTTCCATCCTACCACACCCGGGCGGGACATCCAAGACAAACGGGAAGGAAATGGACGGGTTCGGCTTGCGGGGCACGCGGGGCGGATCGTCTTCCGCGACCCGGACGAAGACGGACCCAGGTCGTGTACAGAAGCGGGTGGGGGCATTAGAATCACCTGCCGGGTTCCCTCTCATCCGGACCTGGCGGGGCCGAGGTGCGCCCCGCCGTGGAGACGTGGACCGTATGCACACATGGACAGGACTGCTCAGTTGGACCGTTCTGTGGGCCCTGGCCGGGCCCATCGCGGCCCTGGAGCCGAATCAGATCCTGGTCGTGGTCAACGGCCAGATCCCCGAGTCGGTCCAGATCGGCCGGTACTACTGCCGGCAACGGGGCGTGCCCACAGAACACATCGTGTCCATCGCCCTGGGCGTCAAGCCCGCAGACGACATCCGCCGCGAGGACTACGACCGCTTCCTGGCCCTGACCGTGCGAGACGTCATCCAATCCAGCGAGGAGCCTGAGCAGATCCGATGCGTGGTGACCACCTGGGGGGTCCCCTTCCGGGTCGGGGGTCGGGGCACCTTGGCCGGGATGGAAGGCCGGGTGAAGGAGATCCAGGGACAACTGGACCGGGCGCGTCAGGCGGGCCAGGACAAGGACTCGCCCTCGCTCCGGCAGCTGGAACTGCACCTGGACCGGCTGACCGGCAAGGAGACCGGCGCATCCGTGGACAACGAGCTGTCCATGGTCCTATACGGCGACTATGAGCTGCACCGCTGGCAGCCCAGCACGTTCAAGGAGACCCCTCCGGACGGCGCCTTCCGGGAGCTCATGGTCAGCCGCCTGGACGGGCCCAGCCCGGAGATCGCCAGGGGTCTGGTGGACAAGGCCATGGCTGCGGAGCAGACGGGCCTGCGGGGCGCGATCTGCATCGACTCCCGGGGCATCCCCAAGGACAACAGCTATGGGGGTCACGACCAGTCCCTCCGGGACCTGGCCGCCTGGGCTGCAGCCCACACGACCCTTCCCGTCAAACACGACGACTCGCCGTCCCTGTTTGCACCCGGGTCCTGCCCGGACACCGCCCTCTACTGCGGCTGGTACAGCCTCAAGAAATACGTGGATGCCTTTGACCTCGTGCCCGGGGCCGTGGGCTTCCACATCGCCAGCCTGGAGGCCGTGGATCTCCGCGACCCCGACTCGACCCAATGGTGCCCGGCCCTGCTCAAGGAGGGCATCACGGCTACCCTGGGGGCCGTGGCAGAGCCCTATCTCTCGGCCTTCCCCCTGCCCTTGGACTTCTTCAGGGAACTCCTCCAGGGCCGTTGCTTGGCAGAGGCCTTCGCCCTGACAAACCCCTACGGCTCCTGGCAGTTGGTCCTGATCGGCGATCCGCTGTACAGGCCGTTCGGCCAGAGCGGCGACGGCAGCGAGCCGGACCGCGCGCCCCGCCTCCAGGACTAGCCCGCCCGGTCCGCCGCGGTCTCCTTCACGGCATAGCGCCGGGCCACGGGGATGTACACGAGGCTCGTCACAAACATCAGGCCTGCGAAGAACAGGAAGTAGCTCGCCCCCTGCAGCTTGCTCGTGCCGTCCTTGTTCTGGATGAAGAAGTTGACCGCTGCGGTGAAGGTGTTGCCCAGGGCGATCGAGCCGAGGTACAGGCACATGACCAGCGACTTCATCTTCTCGGGGGCCTGGGTGTAGGAGAACTCCAGGTGCGGCACGGACACGAGCACCTCGCCCGCGGTCAGGGGGACAAAGGCCAGGATCTGCCACAGGATGTGGGGCGTCTGGCCTGCATCGATCCGCATCTGGATCCAGGCCACGATCAGGAAGGAGAGGACCAGGGAGAAGAGCCCCATGCCCATCTTCCGCAACGGATTGAGCCTCACCACCCGCTCGATGGCGGGGTAGATCACGTAGGAGGACAGGGGCAGCAGGATCAGGACGAACACGGGATTCACCGTCTGGATCTGGGCTGGGAGCCACTCCACGCCGAACAGGTGCCGATCCATCTTGAAGGCCTGTACAACCCAGGACGAGAAGTTCTGCTGCCACAGGGCCCAGAACATGGCGGCAAACGGGACCAGCGTCAGGAGGTTGCCCAGGGCCTTGAGGTTGTCCTTGTTGAGGATCTCACGGCCGTAGCGGCTCAGTCCGGCAGGGGCGACGTGCGTGAACTTCCTGCGCCCGCTCCAGAAGACCACGGTGGCCACGAGCATGAACACGGCAGGCAGGCCGAATGCCACCTTGGGCCCGTGCGGGATGCGCTGGAGCACGGAGAGCAGCCCGCTCGGCAGGTGCGAGGCGAAGCCGGCGTCCGGGGTGAACGGCTCCAACAGCCACGGCGTGACGATGGTCGAGAACGCGGAGCCCAGGTTGATCGAGAAGTAGAACCAGGTGAACACCCGCGAGAGCAGGTGCTGGTCCTGGGGTCCGAACTGGTCCCCCACGTAGGCGGACACGCAGGGCTTGATCCCGCCCGAGCCCAGGGCAATCAGCCCCAGCCCGATGGCCAGTCCCCATCGGGTGCTGTCTGCGGCCAGAACGATGCATCCAAGGCAATAGACCAGCGAGAGAGACAGGATCGTGCGGTACTTGCCCAGGACGGCGTCCGCCAGGAT
>JAGOQT010000223.1 GCA_018007255.1 Phycisphaerae bacterium
GGCCCCCGAGGCTTCCGGAACCAAGGCGGTCAAGAAGTCGGCCTAGCCCCAGACCGTGTCCGGGCCCTGCGGTCCTGCACACGGACGGCCTGCGGGGACTCTCTGCTAGGCCGTGGGGTACACCTCGTCCGCCACTTCCTGTCCTGCGCGATCCGCGTAGTAGTCCCGCATGATCCTCTGCGCCTGGGTCTGGGCGTCCTGGACCGAGGAGAACACCCCGATCTTGGTCAGGGTCACGAGGGCCAGGCACGCGGCCGCCTGGGACAGGGATCCTCGCCACGGCCGGATCCTCTCCAGAAGGGTCGGCTCAGCCCGCATGACCTTGAGGGATCTGGCCTTGGGGATCTCCCTCACACCGTGCTGCAAGGAGTGAATGGCCTTGGCGTTTGCGCGGCCCAGGAGGGACAGGTCCATGGGGCTGGACCGCAGCAGGGACAGGGCCACCTGGACCCGGGCCGCATGGGCGAACCGCCTCTGGCACCTGGGGCACACCGCGATGTGCCTCTGGATCCAAGGGGTCTCCACTGGGATGCCGGGCCGCGTGAACAGACGCCGCCATAGGCCTGGTGCCGGGTCGCTGAACAGGCCGGTTCGGATGAGCCTGCAGCCCGGGGACCCGGCTTGGGGTGTCTGGGTCTTCTCGTTGGGCTCGTTCATGGCCTGACTCCTATCCCTCCTGACCCATCCACACGGCCAACAGCTGGATGGCCTTGCATCGATACACCCTTGCGCTGGCCGCGGAGATCCCCATGATCCGGCTGATCTCGCCATACGACAGATCCCCCAGGTCCCTCAGGATCACGACCTGGCGGAGGTGCTCCGGCAGTTGGGTCAGGTGGAAGCGGAGGCTCTGCATCCGCTCTTCCTGGTCCAATTCCTGTTGCGGACAGCGGACAACGGCCTGCTGCCTTGAAGTCGCGGCCGCCACGGTCCTCCTCTCCGCTGCCCGGGATCGCATGGACGTGATCGCGATGTTGGCCGCGGTCCGGAACACATAGGCCCGCACGTTCCTGGGCCCCTTGCCCGCCTGGGCGTGGGCCAGGTGCAGGAAGGTGCTCTGGTACGCGTCGCACACGTCCTGCTCATTGCCCAGCATCCGCCAGAGCATGGTCAGCAGGGCTGGGCCATGGCTCTGCATGGCAGCCAACACCCATCGGTGTCCTGCCTCGGCCGCCGCGGTGCAGAACAGCCCCTCGGCCAGCAGTTCACGACTGACGGTCTGACTGAGCATACGTCACAATCCCGTACCCACGACCCAGGTCCATAGGCTCAGACGCGCCCACGAGCGATCTGTTAATCAGACGCCGCATCTGGGCCCTCTGCACCCTCCGGTGCCGTCCGGGGCCCTGCGCGCAATGGAAATATCGGCATGGGGTTAACTTTTGCGCCATGGCCGCGTCTTTGGGGTGACCGGGTTTCGGCCGGTCAGGGGGCCAAACGGCCAATGATGCGTACCGCAGATCCAGGCGACGACAAGGGGCAGGTCACTGCTGCCGAGGTGGTCGGTCGGGTGGACGACCTGCTGGCCAGGGCCGTGCAGGCGGATGCCAGCGACGTGCACTTCGAGCCGACTGCCGGCGAGCTGGTGGTCAAGTACCGGCTCGACGGGGTGCTCAACGTGGTGGACCGGCTCCCCAAGGCCGTTGCAGACAACGTGGTCGCCAGACTGAAGGTCCTGGCCGGACTCCTGACCTACCGGAACGACATACCCCAGGAGGGCAGGATCGAGGTCCCCCCTGATCCGTCCGGCAAGGTGGCGGACCAGCGCGTGGCCGTGTTCCCCACGATCCACGGCCAGAGGGCCGTGGTCAGGCTCTTCTACCAGAATCAGGACCTGGCAGACCTGGGCAGATTGGGCCTGTCGCCGGCCATACTCGGGATGCTCCAGTCCTTTGCCGCAGGCAGTCAGGGCGTGCTGCTCGTGACCGGTCCTGCGGGTTCGGGCAAGAGCACCACCTTGGCCGCCCTCCTCCGGACCATCCTGGACCGCTTCCCAGGCAGGAGCATCGTGACCCTGGAGGACCCGGTGGAGATCCGGATCGACGGTGCGACCCAGGTCCAGATCAGCCCCCACGCCGGCATGACCTTCCCTGTGGCCCTGCGGTCCCTGCTCAGGCAGGACCCCCAGGTCCTGATGATCGGTGAGATCCGGGACGCAGACACGGCCGGGATTGTGGTCGAGGCGGGCCTGACCGGCCACCTGTTGGCCAGCACCATGCACAGCGGAACCCCTGCAGGGGCGATCGTGCGCCTGCTGGAGATGGGGATTGAGCCCTACCAGGTGACCTCCAGCATCTGGGGCGTGGTGAATCAGCGTCTGGTCCGCAGGCTCTGTCCTGACTGCAAGCGAAGGACCGGCGCGGGCCTGTTCGAGCCGGTCGGCTGTGACCGATGCCTGGGCACCGGGTTCAAGGGAAGGGTCCTCATTGCGGAGGCGATCCAACTGGACTGCGCACTGCGAAGGGCCATCCTGGCCAGGGCGGACGCAGAGGAACTCCAGTCCTTGGTGGATGGCCGGGGCCGCGGGACCCTGGCCCAGGATGGGCGCCGCCTGGTGCAGGAGGGCCAGACGACCCAAGACGAGTTGGCCGGCGTGATCGGGACCGCACCCTCATGAGGACGATTGCACGGATGGGACGCGCGTCGGACTGGTGTCGAGGACGCGCCGTGAAACAGGAATAGAGAGGTTCTCTCATGGCCACATTTGCATACGAGGCCCTCACCGTGTCGGGGCGCCTGATGCAGGGTACGCTCGAGGCGGGCTCCCCTGACGAGGCCGGCCAGGCGCTTGGCCAGATGCAGTTGAAGGTCAACTCGATCCGGGAGGTCGGCCCTGCCAAGCCCAAGGGGCTGGTCGGCAGGAACGAGTTCCTCCTGTTCAACCAGCAGTTGGCCTCGATCACCAAGGCCGGGATCCCCCTGGAGCGGGGGCTCCGGGAGCTGGCCGCAGACGTGGCCTCCCCAGCCATGCGGCAACTGGTCCAGGAGGTGGCCGCTGACCTGGAGGGGGGCATGAGCATAGACCAGGTCTTCGAGAAGAGGCACAGGCAGTTCCCCCCCCTGTACGGACGGATCCTCAAGGCCGGGGTCCAGACCGGCCGGCTCCCGGAGATGCTCACCAACCTGAACCGGCACCTGGAGCTCTCCAGCCAGACCCGCAGGATCCTGTTCGAGGCCCTGACCTACCCGGCGATCGTCCTGGTCTTTGGTGCCGTCATCCTGACCGGGGTCTTCCTGTTCATCATCCCCCAGTTCGAGTCCGTGCTTCGGGAGATGGTGGGAGGCAGGCTCAACCCGGTCACCACCCTGGTCCTGGGCCTGCCCAGGCACGTGATCCCGTTCTGGATCGGCTTGGGCTGTGTGGCGGGCGCAGCGGTCCTCGTCCTTGCCGCGTGCGCCACATCTCCATCGGGCAGGCGGTTCCGCGAGTCCCTGGTCGTCCGTCTGCCCGTCATAGGGAAGGTCTGGTACGCCGGGACCTTGAGCCGTTTCTCCGAGGCCATGGCCACCCTCGTGGCCGCCGGCTGTGACATGCCGGCCTGCCTCAGACTGGCCGCGGACGCGGCAGGCAGCGAGCGCCTGGTCTTGGAGGCCGGGAACCTCGCGACCCAGATCGAGCAGGGCACGGCCGTTCTCGAGGCAGGCCACTTCTGCAGGGTGATCTCCAGGCTGTTCCTGTACTCGGTCCAGCTTGGGATCCAGAGGAACGAGCTCCAGGACAACCTGCACAGCCTGGCGGACATGTACGCCAGCCAGGCCAAACACAACCAGGCCAGGTTGTCAGCAGTCCTGCTGCCCCTGTTGCTCATCCTCATCGGAGGGATCGTGGCCTTGGCCGTGCTGGCCATGTTCCTGCCCATGATCCAGGTCGTCACGGCCCTGGGCGGGGCGTCCTAGCGCCGGAGGCGTAGATGCTGGAGATCAGTGCCATAGTCGCGACCATCATGATCTGGGCCGTTGCCTACAGGAGACCCGGCATAGGCATCCTCCTGGCCCTTCCAGGCTGCCTGATCCTGTGCCTGTTCGGGGCTGCGGCGGAGTTGCCGCTGATGGTCGCGCTGGGGGTGAGTGTCCTCATCGGTACGCTCGTTGTGATCGCGGCGGCCCCTCGCGACCCGCTCGCAAGCCCAAGGCCCAGGCGATGGGCCAGACTGACCCTGTGGGGGCTGCTGGCCCTGGTGGTGTCTCTGGCCGTGCTCGTGGTCCTGGGGCCGTTGGGCATACCTGTGCTCCTGGTCCTCGTCCTGGGTGTGGCAGGCGCGTTGGTCTCCGGCCTGGAGGCCAGGCGGGCGACCGTGAGCGTGGTCCTCTCCACACTCAACGCGGCCATGCGTCAGAACCTGCCCCTGCCCATGGCCCTGGACTCGGCCGGCGCAGGGCGAGACGACATGGCCGGACATGCGATGCGCCAGATCAGCAGGTGGCTGGTCCAGGGGTATCCCCTCAGCGAGGCCATCTGTCTGGGTTTTCCCCGGTGTCCCGGGCGCGCCTATGGCATGATCGTGGCAGCCGAGCGTATGGGCCAGGTGCCCGCTGCCCTGGAGGTCATCGAGCGGGACCGGACCGCAGCTGTGGAGCGTCGCAACCTCGTCAATCCGGTCTTTCCCTTCTATCCCCTGGCCCTGATCGTCGTGATCGCCCTGATCGTGTCCTTCCTCATGACCTTCGTGATACCGCAGTTCAGCTCTGTTCTGGGTGAACTCACAGACGGCCCCTTGCCTGTGGCCACGGAACTGCTGATCCAAGTCCACCGTTGCGTGAGAGACTGGATCTGGACCGTTGTCGTGGCCGCTGTACTGATCTGCGGGGTCGTGCTCATTCTACGGCGGTGGCAGTCCCGCCGCCCGGGTCGGCCCAGGCCTCTGTCGGGGGTGGTGGATTCGGTCAGGTGGGTCCTGCCCATCTCCCGCTCGTTCGAGAGGGACCGTTCCATGGTCCAGACAGCAGACGCCCTGCGTCTGGCCCTGGACGCAGGCCATACCGTGGACCAGGCCATTGCCGCCACACTCTCCCTGGACACCAACCTCTGGTTCCGCAGGCGGCTCAGGGCATGGCTGTCTGCGGTGCAACAGGGCCAGGATGCGGCTTCCGCTGCATTGAAGAGCCGTCTGGCCCCTGCCCTGGCCTGGGCCTTTGACACGCGGGTCAATCAGGGCAACACCCCCACGGTCCTGGAGATGATCGGGTCCTTCTACCAGTCCAACTACAGTTACCGGGTGAACCTGGCCCGGCTCTTCCTCTGGCCCTGCGTGACCGTGGCCATGGCCTGTGTAGTGGGATTCGTGGCGTATGCCGTGTTCTCGCCCTTGGTGGCGGTCCTCTATGCGAGTATGGACTTTGTGCCCTAGTCGGGAGGCTGCGAATGGCCCCATCCAGACCTAGACGGGCGTTCCTGTTGGCCGAGTTGATGGTGTCCCTTTCCGTGTTGGCGACCCTCATGGTGGGCCTGGCCATGACCCTGCACAGCGTCCGCAGGTTCCACCACGTGCTGGGGGTTCGCCAACAGTGCATGGCCGCGGCCCAGGCCCAGATCGACAGCCTCATGGCCACGGGCCTGGCCATGGACCCCAACCGGGCCGCGGCCCTGTGGCCCAGCCTGAAGGTCGAGACACAGGTCCTCCCCGGACAGGGCCAGTGGAAGGGCCTCGAACTGGTCCGGGCCACGGCCTCAGGCCCGAGCGGCCCGAGGGTCGTGACCGTGACCCTCGCGCAGTATGGGACGATCCAGAGAGGGGTGGCTCGCAACTAGCCGCTGCATACCATGAACCGAGAATGTCTGGCCAAGACGCGCGGGGGGTTCTTCCTGGTGGAGATGCTTGTGGTGGTGGCCACCCTGCCCCTGTTTCTGGTCCTGGTCGGCGGGGTCTTCACGGCCCTGAGCCGCGATATCCCGAGGTCCAGCCAGGTTGTGGTGGAGCAGTCGTTGATCCTTCGTGTGCTGGACCAGATCCGCGGGGATGTGGACCACGCGCAGGCCCTGCTCCGGTCCTACGGGGGCCGGTCCGCCGACCCGTCCACCCTTCTCATCCAGGGGTCTGCGGGCGTGACGTGCTATCAGGTGGCCCAGGGCAGGGTGGTGCGGACACAGCTCGGGCCGGGCGAGGACCCCAACGAGCCGGCACAGGAGTGGATGATCCCCAACGCATCGATCCGCTGGACCCTGTGGGGCCTGGGCGAGACTGCCTCCGCGGTCGAGGTCCACACCCACATGCTCCTGAAACTCCGGGCCCGGGACCAGCAGCGGCTGGCCAACACCCACGTGTTCTTCCCGGTCTGCTCACCCAGCGAGGTGGCCCCATGAACCGTACCCGCCGCAGTGGCATCGCGTTGATCCTCGTGATCTCCCTGATCGGCCTGGTGGGCGTGACCCTCGCCCACCTGGCCCAGAGTTGCCGCGCGATGCTGGACGGGACCGACCGGGAGTATCTCCGCGTGGTGGAGCGGAACCTGATCGCCAGTGGCCTGGCGTGGGCCCAAAGGCAGGACGCAGGAGAGCAGGCCGATACCTTGATCCTGGATGCGAACGAGATCGGGGGGGCCAAGGCCCGTCTGGGCGTGCGGATCGAGCATCGCGGCGCTGGCCCGGCCCTGGCACACCTCCAGGTCTCCCTGGCGAGGGGCGCCGAGGTGGTGGAGCGGGCCAGGGTGTTCCAGATCCCCAGCGCAGCAGGCGTCTCGAAAATCGACAGAACCCCCTTGCAGCCCACGGGGTCCGCCCGGTATGATGCCAATTCTGTTGCCCCGGGCGGCGGATCGCAGTCCAGGGCGCATGAACCGGGCGATTAGCTCAGTTGGTAGAGCAGCTGACTCTTAATCAGCGGGTCCAAGGTTCGAGTCCTTGATCGCCCA
>JAGOQT010000225.1 GCA_018007255.1 Phycisphaerae bacterium
AAGCGGTCCGCCCGCTCCCGTGTCAGCCCCGCCTTGGCCCGCAGCCTGGACTTGAACTCCCTCACCTCCAGGGGCCCGCCCTTGACCAGCCCCAAGGCCATCGGCTTGACCAGCTCAAAGGATGTCGTGTCCTGGGCTCTGGCCGTCGCACTTGTCTTCTTGGTCGGGGGCAAGTCGGGCCTGACCTCGAAGCAGTAGCCCCCGGTCGGGTTCTCCGTCCACTGGGCCACGAAGGGGTCCGCCCCCCGATAGTTCCGGGTCAAGGTCTCGACCACAATCGCGTCTTCCTCGACCGCGTGTCCAGTCAGGGTCAGGGCCGCGTCGTAATCCCTGCCCAATACGTTGCTGCCGGCCCCCCGGTCTCTGGGGTCCTGCTCGCCAACAAAACCTTTGCGGTCGTGGTGGATGTACAGGACCGCGGCCCCCGTGTCCTCCGCCAGCCGGTCAAACTGCCCAAGGACAATCTTCAAGTCCTCCGCCGCGTTTTCCTTCCCGACCGCGGCCTTGTACAAAGGGTCAATGCAGACAATCTCGGCCTCGGTCCGCTTGGCAACCTCTTTGAGTCTCTCCATGCCGGCCTCTCCGCTCAGGTCCAGGCCCCGTCCGTTCACGATGAACAGCCGGCCTTCCAGGTCCGCGGGCACGATGCCTAGCCCCTGGGCCATCCGCCGCAGCCGGCGGTGGAAGTGGTGGCCCCTGATTTCGAGTTGGATCAGACAGACCCGCCTGGGCTTCGGCACGCCCCAAGCCATGAAGGGCCGGCCGGCCGCCAGGCTCATCATAGCTTGAAGAAGGAAGAAGCTCTTCCTCAGTTTACTGGACCCGATGATTGCGGCCTTGTCGCCCTTGTCGAACAGGCCGGCAAGGATTTGGTCAGCCTCGGGGGGCTCGATCTCCAGAAGGTCCGCAGCATACAACACCTCCAGGGGGGCCGGCCCCTCGCCCGTAGTCCCGGGGCCCTCGCCCTTGGCCCCCCGGTCCTCGCCCGGGGCCGGCAATCGCTGGATGGGGGCCCGCTCAATCAGGCCTTGCAGGTCGGCCCTCATCGCCTGTTCGTCCAGGGCGTCCCGCGAGAGAAGGTATTCTGAAACGTCCTTCACGTCGCTGGGCAGGTCCACAATGCGGACCTCGCCGGCAACGGGTATAAGGTCGGCCACAACCTTCTTCACGAAGGCCCGGCCGGGCTCGTCGTTGTCGGGGAAAATCGCAACAAGGCGGTTCTCGAAGTATGGGGCGAACTCGGGCCGCCAGGAACTCACGCCGCCGCTTGTGGTAGCCGGCCAGCCCAGGGCCCTCAGATTGTCGCAGTCCTTCTCCCCTTCGGTGATGCAAACCCAGTCCTGTAGCGGAGCCTGGACCAGCTCGGGCAAGCGGTACAACGTCGCGGCCGTCCCGTCCCGGCCCCAGGCCCAGCCGCCCATGCCATCGGGCCGGCGGATGCGGAAGTCCTTGGGCTCAAAGCGGACGTTCTGGTACAGGACCCGCCCGGTTTCGTCGGTGTAGTCGTAGGCTCTGACCAACTCAGCCACGGGCAGGCCCTCCGGAAGTCCTGTCCCTCAGCCACTTGACCCTTGGCGGACAGCCGGCCGCAACCCAGGCCGTCAACTCGTCGGCCCGGACTAAAGTCCGCCGCCCCAGCTTCACGGGCCGGGGGCCCAGCCGGCCGTCACACGCCATTTCATACAGAAGGGTCCGCCCGACCGACAACCGGCGGGCCGCCTCGCCGATACCGACAAGAAGGGGGGCTTCAGCCATTGGCCGCCCTCCGCTTCTCCCGCTCGACGGCCAGCCGCCGCTGCAACTCCCTCCGAAGGATCAAGGCACTCTTGGCCTGTGGGCCCAGGACCGCTTCGGTCGCCTTCAGGGACCGCCGTAACTCGTAGAGGCTCACGTCTGACAGCTTCACGGTCTCCAGTGTAGAGGCCGTCGAAGACTTTGCAGCAACTCGCCCGATTGCTGGACGCGCAGGCCTCGGGCTATCGCGGTTCTCGCGGTCGGGAAGGCGGGAAAATCAACGTGTTTTTTTCTGTGCTGCCCGTTTGCTGCCCGCTTTCATCGCCTCGATCACGGGCAGGGCCTCGCTCAGCGTGTAGAGCCACTGGCTCTCAGTAGGCTTGCGGTCGGCATTCTCTTTGCCGAAGGTCTTGTCCGCGGCCCGCCGCCTGTTTAACCGCTTCCGCAGGGCTTGGTATGGCACGCCGTACTCGTCGGACAACTCCCGCGGGCCAAACCTCGCGTGCTTGGAAAGCGCCTCTGCCTTCTTGTCGGGTCGCCTCTTGGGCCGGTCGATCCGATCATGGGCCAGGGCCACAAGGTCGGCCAGCTTGTCGCGGTGGATCAGTCGGGCAAGGTGCATCGCGTCGGCATGGGTCGGCCCGTGCCCCTCGGACCATGCCTGCCTCAGCCAGTCGTGGACAAGGGCGGGGATCTCCAGCCTCAAGGCCCGCTCGACCGCTCCGCGGGTATGGCAACGGGCCAGGGCCGCCTTGATCTGCTTGGTGGGGTACTGGACGGGCTTGGGCTTTCGCCGTTCGGTCATATCGTCCACCTTTCGAACCGGGCGGGCCGCAGGGGGCCTTGCCCCAAAAAGACAAGCGGGCGACAAGCGGGCCCTTTTTCCGCCCGCCGGTCGCCGCCTCAGATTGCTGTAAGTCACGCTTAGAAAATGAACTGGGGAACTAGGATTCGAACCTAGACTAACTGATCCAGAGTCAGTTGTGCTGCCATTACACTATTCCCCAGTCCTGATCTGGATTACCCAGAGTATACTGTACGTGTTCGAGTCCTGTCTAGGACAATCCCTGCCCAATGCCGCGGATCCGAGGAGGTCCGAACCGCCTGGCCACCCGCCACCCGGCTGGCAGCAGCACAGCGGCCAGGCACGCCTTGACCAGATCCCCGGGTATGAACGGGATCAGCCCGACTCCGACCAACGCACGGAGGTTCATCCCCCAGACCAGCCAGAGCCAGGCCAGTCCGAAGGCATAGAGGGCCGCATTGCCCAGGGCCATGGCCGCCAGGGTAGTGTGGAACCGGCGATCCCACCCCCGCTGCGCAAGCAGACCCACCACATAGGCTGCCGCCACGAACCCGACCAGGTATCCCCCGGTTGGGCCGAGGAGCACGGCCGGTCCTCCCCTACCCTGGCTGAAGACCGGGAGCCCTGAGGCACCCTCGGCCAGGTAGAGCAGGACGGTCATGGGCCCCAGCCGAGCGCCCAACAGGGCCCCGAGCAGGAGGACCGCAAACGTCTGCCCCGTGACAGGGACCCAGGGCAGGGGGATCGTCCACTGGGCCGCAAGCCCGATCAGCAGCGATCCGCACACCACCAAGACCACATCGCAGAGCCTGGCCTGCCATAACGCCCTAGGACGAAGCATGCCCGCTGCGCTGAGATTCAGCCTCGGCCGCAAGATGCCTTCCCACACCATAGTCCGCCCCGTACTCGATTCCGACGATCCGGGCCATCGTGACGCCCGTCAACGGCCTTGGATTATAGGGGTCGCGAGACCTGCGTCAACCCTCACGCTCCAGACCCATGCGACCTCGTGTGAATCAGGCTTGACAACCCGACGCCGGGGTCGTATTGTGCCGCTCGTTCACTGGGACGTAGCCGGGTGAATTTTTTTTAAAAAAATAATGCGGCAGGTCTTGACGACCGCCCGTGTGCGGCTATACTAATGTGTCTCAATGCTTGACCGTGTACAGGTCAAGTTGCGTGAACGCTCCTTGACAAGTTCAGAGTGAAGCCAAACATGCAACGAAAGTGCAGGCCCACATGGGCTACGCCCCATGTGGTACCCTCATCTCAAATGATGTTCAGCACTTTCGGTGCGTATGCCAAAGTGTTGAGCCTTTAAGTCGATCATCCGCTTTTTGCAGCGGATTCGCCAAATCAAACTGAAGGGTTTGATCCTGGCTCAGAACGAACGCTGGCGGCGTGGCTAAGACATGCAAGTCGAACGGGCTATCCGTTTGAGCAATCGAGTGGATAGTCAGTGGCGAAAGGGTGCGTAATGGGTAGGTAACGTACCCCGTACTCCGGAATAGCGTCGTTGCCGCAAGGCAACTACCGAAAGGGGCGGTAATACCGGATGATATCAGCGGCTCCAAGGCTGCTGATCAAAGATTTATCGGTGCGGGAGCGGCCTATCTCCTATCAGCTTGTTGGTGAGGTAACGGCTCACCAAGGCGACGACGGGTAGCGGGACTGAGAGGTTGACCCGCCACATCGGGACTGAGACACTGCCCGGACCTCCACGGAGGGCTGCAGTAACGAATATTGGGCAATGGGCGAAAGCCTGACCCAGCGACGCCGCGTGCGGGAGGAAGTCCTTCGGGATGTAAACCGCTGTCAGGGATCAGAAAGCGTGCTTCGGCACGTTGATCCAACCCAGAGGAAGTCACGGCTAACTCTGTGCCAGCAGCCGCGGTAAGACAGAGGTGGCTAGCGTTGTTCGGTGTTACTGGGCTTAGAGCGTGTGTAGGTGGAGAGGTACGCGTCTTGTGAAATCCCCCGGCTCAACCGGGGAATTGCTTGACGAACCGCCTTTCTTGAGGCAAGTAGGGGTGCGCGGAACTCTTGGTGGAGCGGTGGAATGCGTAGATATCAAGAGGAACGCCGGAGGTGAAGACGGTGCACTGGGCTTGTCCTGACACTGAGACACGAAAGCGTGGGGAGCAAACAGGATTAGATACCCTGGTAGTCCACGCCCTAAACTATGCCTACTAGGTTGTAGAGGTTCTGACGCCGCTACGGCCGAAGCAAAAGTGTTAAGTAGGCCGCCTGGGGAGTACGGTCGCAAGGCTAAAACTCAAAGGAATTGACGGGGGCTCACACAAGCGGTGGAGCATGTGGATTAATTCGAAGCAACGCGCAGAACCTTACCTGGGTTTGACATGCACGGATGGGCTCCTGGAAACAGGGTGTCTTGCCCGCAAGGGTGAAACGTGCACAGGTGCTGCATGGCTGTCGTCAGCTCGTGTCGTGAGATGTCGGGTTAAGTCCTATAACGAGCGAAACCCCTGCCGTTAGTTACCATCGGGTCATGCCGGGGACTCTAGCGGGACTGCCGGTGTTAAGCCGGAGGAAGGTGGGGATGACGTCAAGTCCTCATGGCCTTTATGCCCAGGGCATCACACGTGCTACAATGGCGACTACAGAGCGACGCAATACCGTGAGGTGGAGCCAATCGCAAAAAGGTCGCCCCAGTTCAGATTGTAGGCTGGCAACTCGCCTACATGAAGGTGGAATCGCTAGTAATCGCGTATCAGCCATGACGCGGTGAATGTGTTCCTGAGCCTTGTACACACCGCCCGTCAAGTGATGGGAGTCGGGAGTACCCGAAGTCGGATTGCTAACCCGCAAGGGAGGTGTCTGCCGACGGTAAGCCCGATGACTGGCACTAAGTCGTAACAAGGTAGCCGTAGGGGAACCTGCGGCTGGATCACCTCCTTTCTAGGGATTACTAGAACACAACGTGATGCCGAGCGAATGCGCGGCATGGATCGTTGTGAGAAGTCAGGCCTTTCGTTGCTGATGGCTTCCCTGAACTTGTGATTGAGGGCCCTGCCGCAAGGCAGGGCCTCTTTTTTTTGTGCCTGTGGTGATGGGAGCACAGGTCCGGCGGAGCCAGGGCCCGGGTTTCGGGGTTTCGGGGGAACGGGGTTGACACGGGGGTTCGCCGGCCGTATGGTATACACGGCACTGCAGCAAAGGAGCGACCTGGTATGAAGATACTTATCGCCGATGACCACGGGATCGTCCGACAGGGCCTCAGGTCGCTCATCCAGAGCCGGCTGAACCTGGAGGTGGTTGGGGAGGCTGCGGATGGTGTGGCCGCAGTGCGGATGGTCAAGGAACTCAAACCCGATGTGGTCATCATGGACGTCACCATGCCCAACCTCAACGGCGTGGAGGCCACCCGCCTGATCCGCCGGGACCATCCGGAGGTCAAGGTCATCGCCCTGTCCATGCATCCCGAGAAGCACATCGTCAAGGAGATCCTGGAGGCTGGGGCGTCCGCCTATGTGCTGAAGTCCTATCTGTTTGACGAGATCTCCAGGGCCCTCGAGGCCGTGTTGACGGACCAGCGATATCTGAGCCCGCGGATCACCGATGTCGTGGTCGAGGACTATGTCCGCCAGGCCGGCGCGGACCGGGACGAAGGCAGGCAGCGGCTGACCACGCGGGACCGGCAGATCATCCAGATGCTGGCCGAGGGCAAGAGCGTCAAGCAGATCGCCCTGGCCCTCCACATCAGTCCCAAGACCGCGGACGCGAGCCGCCGGAAGATCCTGCAGAAGCTGGGGGTCAGCAGCATCGCGGACCTGGTCAAGTACGCCGTGCGAGAGGGGATCACCTCACTGGAGTTCTGACGGGGGAGGATGGGCCTTGAGGATCCGCTGGGACCGTCGCCGCACTGCCGGGGTCACCACCCCCGATTGAACCAGGCCGGGGTTTCTGTTTGCACACGGCCGCCCGCCGCACCCGGGGCCGGCAGAACCGAATTGACGCCATCCGGGCCCCACCCTACAATGCTCGTTCTTGGTGACATCTGATCCTGAGGACTCGTTCCATGTCGTCACCCAACAAAGGATATCGGGACACGCTGAATCTGCCGCAGACGGCCTTCTCCATGAAGGCCAACCTCGTGGAGCGGGAGCCCGCACTGCGCAAGCACTGGGCCCAGGTCGACCTGTACGGCCGGATCCGAAGGGCCCGGCAGGGCAGGCCTCTCTATGTCCTGCAC
>JAGOQT010000226.1 GCA_018007255.1 Phycisphaerae bacterium
GCCTCGAGTGCCAGGCCGAGGTCGTCAACGCCGAACCAAACAAGGATCTGGCGATCCTTTCCATCCAGGCCCCTCGGAACCTGTCGACAGACGATCTGGGCCGAGGGGACGACCTGATGATCGGCGAGACGGTCATTGCCATCGGCAACCCGTACGGATATGCGAGTACCCTGACCACCGGGGTGATCAGCGCATTGGGCCGCGACATCCAGGTCAGCGAGGGGTTCTGGCTCCGCGGCCTGATCCAGACCGACGCGCCCATCAACCCGGGCAACAGCGGGGGGCCCCTCTTCAACGTCCTTGGGGAACTGATCGGAATCAACACGGCCATCCGGCCCGAGGCCCAGAACATCGGGTTCGCCATCCCCGTGGACACCCTGGTCAGCAACCTGAGCGCAATGCTCATGCCGGAGAAACTCAGGCGCGTCAGGCTGGGCCTGATGATAGGATCGGTCCAGACCGTGGGGGCCTACCGGGGGGTGGCGGTCGAGGCGGTGACCAAGGGGTCCCCCGCCGATCTGCAGGGGATTCGAGCCGGCGATCTGATCCTGGGGGTCGACGGAAGGCCCCTCACCGGCGTGGTCGACTTCTACGTCAAGACCATGCACAAGCAGATCGGGGAGCCGATTGACGTCGCATACATCCGGCCCGCCGTCTCTCCCCTGCAGGAGAGGACCGCGAGCCTGACCTTGGTCGCCCGGCCCATACCGGATGGAGGCAGGCTCGCCCAGACCCTGCTCCAAGTGCAGGTTTCGGAGTTGACTCAACGGGTTGCGGCCCGCTTCGGATTCGACGGCGCCTATCCAGTCCTGGTCGTGACCGACGTGCCCAAGGAAGGTGCCGCCGCTCAGGCCGGGCTGGCTCCGGGCGACCTGATCCTGCGGGTCAACGGAGTCACGGTCCGCAACATGAACGAGTTCTCCTTGGAGATGGAGAAGGTTGCCGAGGGGGACACCGTGGAGTTGGAGATCCTGCGGATCAGCGTGGGTCTGCTCGGCCAGATCCAACGACGGTACGTTGTGGGCCTGCAGGCCAGGTCCCCCACCAAGACGGCCCTCCCGGGTCCTCTCTGACCCGGATCGGCCCGACAACGAGTCTGCCCGGCCCATGTCTCCCATGCCGGCCCCGAAGCCGGCTCCCGGGATCGGCCCCCAGGGGGGGCGTGCATCCGGATTCGTGCCCCTGCAGGTTGTGCTTGACGGCTGGCCGATCCGAACCTATGATGCGGGACATCCGATTGCAGCCTGGGCGGCGCGGCAGACCCGCAGTCCGTGGCAGCCCAAGGGGGGAGGTCTTGAACAGAGCCGGGATCTCCATGGTCCCGGAGAGCAGGATCCGGAGTCTGTGACCCTGTGGGGTCGGAAAGTGAGGTACCTATGAGAGCGCGGTTCGCCTACACGGTTGTCGCGGCAGCGGTAGCCTTGGCCCTGGTCTCTGTGGCCTGCCGTCCGAAACCGGCCCCCGAGCAACCCCCGATTAAGGTGGGGGCCATCCTTGCGGTCACCGGAGGGGCATCGAACCTGGGTGCCCCGGAGGCCAAGACCGTGGAGATGTTTGTGGAGAAGATCAACCAAGCAGGTGGGGTTCACGGTCGCAAGATCCAGCTGATCGTCAAGGACTCGGCCAGCACGCCTGCCACAGCCATCTCCCTGGCCAAGCAACTCATCGATGAAGAGAACGTGCTGGCCATCGTCGGCCCCTCCACCAGTGGCGAGACGATGGCCATCAAGGAGATCTGCCAGGAGACCCAGACGATCCTGATCTCCTGCGCTGCTGCGGAGGACATCGTCAATCCGTTGGCCAGCTACGTGTTCAAGACCCCGCAGAAGGACAGCGATGCGGTCCGCCGGATCTACCAGGTCCTCAAAGCCAAAGGCATCGCTCGTGTCGGCGTGATCACCAGCAACGACGGGTACGGCGTAGCGGGCGGAAAGCAGCTGGCGGCCTTGGCCCAGGAGCACGGGATCACGATCGCCCTTTCGGAGGCCTACCCCAAAGAGGTGACGGATCTGACCGATGTCTTGACCAAGCTCAAGAACCAGCAGGTCCAGGCCGTGATCAACTGGTCTATCGTCCCGGCCCAGAGCCTCGTTGCCAAGAACATGAGGCAGATCCAGTTGGATGTGCCCCTGTTCCAGAGTCACGGGTACGGCAACATCAAGTACGTCCAGACCGGTGGAGAGGCCGCGAACGGCACGATCTTCCCGTGCGGCCGGCTCCTCGTTGCGGACGTCCTGCCTGCGGACCATCCTCAGAAGGCCGTGCTGACCCAGTACAAGAGCGACTATGAGTCGCGGTACAATGAGGATGCCAGCACCTTTGGAGGCCATGCCTACGACGCGCTGCTGGTCCTGACCGAGGCGATCAAGAAGGCAGGTTCTGCGGACAAGGCCGCGGTGCGAGACGCCCTTGAGGGCCTGACGGGCGTGGTGGGCACGGGGGGGATCTTCAACTTCTCCGCGCAAGACCACAACGGCCTCGGCATGGATGCCTTTGAGATGCTCACCGTCAAGGATGGGAAGTTCGCGGTCTACGAGCCGTAGACGTAGACAATGACTGTCCCCCAGATCATGCAGTATGGCCTGTCTGGCATCACGGTAGGCAGCGTGTACGCCATCGTGGCCGTAGGCTTCAACATCATCTACAACACCACGGGGATCATCAACTTCGCCCAGGGTGAGTTCGTCGTGGCCGGGGCCATGATCGCCATCACCCTGGACGCCTTTGTGTCCCTCCCGCTGGCGATCCTCGCGGCGGTGGCCATCACCTGTGTGCTGGGCGGGCTCGTGGAGCGGGTCTTCATCCGTCCCGTCCAGGATGGGTCGGTCCTCCGCATGGTCGTGATCACGATCGGGGTTTCGATTGTGATCCGGGAGGCCATGCTGCTGATCTGGGATGAGAAGGTCCGCTCCATGCCCTACTTCACGGGCACGTCGGTCTCCACGGTCCAGCTCTTGGGGGCCCACATATCCCCCCAAGTCCTCTGGGTGCTCGGCACGAGCGGGTTGATCGTGCTGGGACTGTATCTGTTCTTTCAATACACCTTGACCGGGCGGGCCATGCGGGCCTGCGCGGATGACCGCATGGCCGCGCGCCTGTGCGGGATCAACGACCGCAGGATGGTGACCCTCTCGTTCGTGCTCAGCGCCGGGATCGGGGCCCTGGCCGGCTGTGTGGTCTCCCCGGTGACGCAGACGCAGTACGACATGGGCACGGCCCTCGCGATCAAGGGATTCACGGTGGCCATACTCGGCGGCATGGGAAACAGCATGGCCGCTGTGGCGGCGGGTCTGCTCCTGGGGCTGCTGGAGTCCTTTGTGGTCAGCGTCCTGCCGATGGCCTTCAAGGAGGTCGTCTCCATCGTGGTCCTCCTGCTCGTCCTCGTGCTGAGGCCGGCCGGTCTGTTCGCGCGCAAGGAAGTCGCGGCATTGAGGTCCTCGTGATGCGGATTCGGATGTACGTGCCTGTCCTGGCCGCAGGGATTGGGGTGATCGCCCTGCACGGCGTGCTCGCTGCCGCGGACGCCACCTACTACCTGACCCAGATCACGATGTCGGTCTACTACGCCCTGGTGGTCATCGGACTCTGTCTGCTCATGGGGTACGCAGGCCAAGCCTCCTTGGGACAGGCCGGGTTCTTCGCCATAGGCGGATACGTGGCGGCCCTGCTGACCACGCACAACCTGCTGGCCTTGGGTGACGCCGCCTGGGTCCGGGTGTGCCAGCGGCTTGGTCTCCTGGTCTCCTGGAAGGACCTGTACGGGAAACAGATCCTGTCGTTTTCCCCATGGGTCGCCTTTGTGGCGGCCCTCGTTGTCGCAGCCGCAATCGCCCTGGTCATAGGCGTCTCCGTGATCCGGCTCAAGGGACATTACCTGGCCATGGCGACGCTGGGCTCGGGCCTGATCGTATACAGGATCCTCCTGGGGACTCCCCTGTTCGGCCAGGCGGACGGGATCTCCAACGTCCCCCCATTCCGCCTGATCGGCGGGCTTCAGATCAACGGCAGACCTCCCTACAGGATCCAGAACTACTACATCGCCTGGGCCGTCGTGCTCGTCACCATGGTGTTGGCCATCCACCTGGTCCACTCCCGGGTGGGGCGTGCCCTTCGCTCCATCCATGAGAGCGAGGAGGCCGCCCACTCCCTGGGCGTGAACACCCACCGGTACAAGTTGGCCACCTTCATCCTCGCAGCGATCCTTGCGGCCATGGGGGGCGCGTTCCTGACCCACTACAACGGGAGCATCAGCCCCCTGGAGGCCTCGGTGATGAAGTCTGTACGGTTCATGGCCATCGTGGCCGCCGGGGGGATGGCCAATCTGTGGGGTGCCCTGTTCATGGGCGTCCTCTTGAACTTCCTGTCCCTGCGGGGCGTGTTCGGCTCCCTGGACGACGCCATGTTCGGGGCGATCCTGATCGCCGTGATGATCCTGGCCCCCCAGGGACTGCTGCGGATCCCGGCCTGGGGTTCCGTCGCAGCGGTCGTCAAGAGGGTCTATGGATAGCGTCCTGCTGGAGACCCGCGGCTTGGTCCGGCATTTCGGGGGCGTCCACGCAGTAAGGGACGTGAGCTTGCAGGTCCGCAAGGGCTCGATCACTGCAGTGATCGGCCCCAACGGGGCAGGCAAGACCACCCTGTTCAACCTCATCACAGGGACCATCCGGCCGCACGCCGGGCAGGTCCTTTTCCGCGAGAGGGCAGTCACGGGGTGGCGACCCCACGCGATCGCCCGTGCCGGCCTTGCCCGGACCTTCCAGACGACGCGGCTCTTCGGGCACATGACTGTGCTGGAGAACGTCTGCGTGGGCAGACACTGCCGGACACGAGCCGGTTTCGTCGCTGGGATGCTCAGCCTCCCGCGGACCTGGCGCGAGGAGCGGAGGACCCAGGCCTGCGCACGGGAGATCCTCGACCACATGGGGCTTAGTGCCCTCGCCGACGAGGCCGCCTGCAACCTGGCCTTCGGAAAGCAACGGCTGGTGGAGTTCGCCAGGGCCCTGGCCATGGAGCCCGCCCTGCTGCTCCTGGACGAGCCGGCGGCCGGGCTCAACATCGGCGAGACCGAGGAACTGGGCAGGCGGATCCAGGCCATCCGCGACCAAGGGATCACCTGCATGGTCGTGGAACACGACATGTCCCTCGTCATGGCGATCTCGGACCACGTCGTTGTCCTGGACCAGGGCCGGAAGATCGCAGAGGGTCCGCCCCGCGCGATCCAGCGGAATCCCCACGTCATCCGTGTCTATCTGGGCGAGGACCATGCTTAGGGTGCTCAATCTCGACGCGGGGTACGGCTCCCTGAGGGTCCTCAAGGGGATCTCGCTGCACGTGGATTCCGGCGAGGTGGTCGCCCTGATCGGCGCCAATGGCGCAGGCAAGACCACGCTCCTCAAGTCCATTGCAGGCCTCCTCAAGCCCCGGGCCGGGAGCGTCCTTCTGGACAAGAGGCCGATCCACGGGCAGCCGGCGGAGGCGATCGTGGAGAGGGGATGTGTCCTGGTCCCCGAGGGCCGCCACGTGTTCAGCACCTTGACCATCCGGGAGAACCTCCTGCTCGGGGCCTACCCCCGCTGGCGGAGGCGGGGCTTCGCGCAGGTGCGGGCAAGCCTGGAACAGGTCTACGGCCTCTTCGGCATCCTCAAGGAACGAGAGGGTCAGTTGGCCGGGACCCTCTCCGGCGGCGAGCAGCAGATGCTCGCACTCGGGCGGGCCCTGATGTCGGGTCCCCGGCTCCTGTTGATGGACGAGCCCTCGCTGGGGGTAGCGCCTCTTGTGACCCGGAGCATCTTCGGGACACTCGTGGAGCTCAAGCGGAGCGGGCTGACGATCCTCCTGGTGGAGCAGAATGCCAGGGCCGCCCTGGGCGTGGCGGATCGCGGCTACGTCCTGGAGACGGGCCAGATCGTCCTGGAGGGGACGTCTCGTGATCTGAGCGACAATCCGGAGGTCCGACGGGCCTACCTCGGCAGAGAGTACAGACGAATTGATGAGTGAGGCACCTATGAGCGAGTCCGCCTTTCATAACGCCCCCTGCGAGACGATGAGCCGGGAGGAGTTGGAGCAGATTCAGATCGAGCGGCTCCAGTCCACGCTGAACCGGGTCTACCGCAATGTGTCCTTCTACCGAAAAGCCTTCGACGCCCACCATGTCGACCTTGAGAAGATCACCCGCACCCAGGCCCTCGATGCCCTGCCCTTCACCACGAGGGAGGACTTGCACGAGAGCTACCCCTACGGTCTGTTCGCGGTGCCCCTCCGCGACATCGTCCGAATCCACTCGACGCTGGGGAGCCCCGGCAAGCCGGTGGTGGTGGGATACACCCAGAACGACCTGCGGACTTGGATGGAATGCACGGCTCGCCTCCTCGTCGCAGCGGGGCTTACGGAGCAGGATGTCGTGCAAATCGCACTGGACTACAACATTGCCCCGGGGGCCTTCGGGTTCCACCACGGGGCTGAGCGGATCCGCGCATCGGTCATCCCCACGTCCCTCAGCATGGGGGTGGAGAGGCAACTGCTCATCATGCGGGACTTCAAGACGACCGCCCTGGTCACCACCCCGGCGTATGCCCTGACCCTTGCGGCGGGCCTGGAGCAGTCCCACCTCCACCCGGAGCGACTGAGCCTCCGCCTGGGGTTGTTCGGGGGCCAGCCCTGGAGCGATGCCCTGCGCGGGCAGTTGGAGGAACGGCTGCACATCCTCTGCGTGGACACCTACGGCC
>JAGOQT010000227.1 GCA_018007255.1 Phycisphaerae bacterium
GTGTGGGGCAGGTTGCCGGGCTCGATCTGTGCCCCGACCCCGGGCTCCTCCGCCCTGCCCTGGACGTCGCGCCAATCCTCCGCCCACTTGGAGTAGAACGCACCGAGGCTGTAGTTGGCGAGCGCCGTGCGGATCGTCGCGTGGGCGTCTCCCCCATAGCCCATGCGCTCGCGGTGCGGGCAGTCCACCACATATCCGCCCAGGCTCACGTTCTCAAAGGTCCAGAGGGTCGTTTCGTAGATGCGGTTGAACAGCTCGTGGTCGCACTCGAAATGGCCGGACCGCTCGTAGCCCGTGCGGACGAGCCAGGCTCGGATCTGGCCGATCGAAGGCCTGGCCTTCAGGCCTTCGAGGGTGATCCACCGCCCCACCGCGTAGTTGAAGCGGTTGCGAAACCGCCCCTTGCCGCTGGGGCCGATGACGATGGCACTGTGGAGGCGGTGGGTCATGAAAACACCCTTGCGCTCCGAGAACCGCAGGTCCACACGGTCGCCCGGCTGACCCTCCACGTCGACCTCCACCCACCCCGCGAAGTTGACGCCCATGTCCACGCAGTACACGCCCGGCGAGACCTCGTCGATGGACACGGGCTGGATCGCCTTGACCTTGCGGTTGGGCTCGACCCTGTCCGCGGACAGGACCACCTTCGGCTCGAACACGCAGGCCGCCTTCCAGGAGGAATCGTCCAGGCCTGCGGCGCACCAGTCCGGGATCTCTTGGGTCGCGTCGTAGAGCTCGCCTCCGAAGTTCATGAAGTCCCACACCCCCAGCAGAGTGTTCGGACTGGGATGGGTCCTCCACTGCTCGTCCGTCACGATCTGCAGGGTCCGACCCGTCGGCATCTCCATCTCGATCTGGCCGATGACCATGGGCGTGCGGGGCCTGCCCTGGACCTCGAACCTCGGGAATATGGACCACGAGACACCCAGCCAAAGACCGATCACGTTCTTGCCCGGGACCAGGTAATCGGCGATCTCGTAGGTCAGGTATCTGGCCCTCTTTGAGTTGTCCGTTACGCTCGGGGCCAGGACCGCGTCGCCGACCTTGTGGCCGTTCACGTACAGCTCGTGATAGCCGATGGAGCCCACATAGGCCACGGCCCGCGTGGGCCTCTGTCCCAGGTCAAAGGACCTCCGGAACCAGGGGTCGGGCATGGTGTTGTCTGAGGAGGCCCTCCCCTGGCCCTTCGTGAACACCTGATCCGTACCGATCCACCTGGCCTTCCAGTCGGACGCAGACAACAGGCCCATGGTCCATCGGCCCGGCCTGCTCCAGGCGGACCACGCGCCCCGGTTGTCCCTGACGCGGACCTTCCAATGGCACTCCTGACCGGATCGCAATGCCCTGCCTCCATAGGCCAGGTTCACGGACTGGTCCGACCGGACCTCGCCGGTGTCCCAAAGATCGCCATGGCCTCGGTCAAGGAGGCGGGGGTGGGTGGACACCAGGACGTGGTAGGCCTGCTGGCCGATCCCCCTGAGCGAGGGCTCGTGAGAGATGAGTCTCCAGCTCAGACGGGGCGAGGGGACGTCCAGACCCAGAGGCTCCTCGAGATACTCACACCTGAGGTCTGCGACCTGGACCGAAGGCCCGGCCAGGGTGCCCACCCCGAGCTGACACCCACCTGCAGCCAGAAGCCCTACAGCCGCCAGGAGACCAACACAGGGGTGGAGAGGCAACCGTCTCGATATCCCTAGTGCCATGGCCGTTCTCCGATCATTGAACCAACCTGTTCATGACGCCGATCACAAGACGGGTCGTGGAGGCCAGGTACTCGAACTGGACCGTCTCGAAGGTGTCGCCCGGCCTGTGGATGTGGGGCGTCGTGTCCCTGTTTCGATACTCCTCAGTGAGCCCGACAGCCTGGAAGCCCAACTCCCGGAATGCGGAGTGGTCCGCACCCCGCTCCTGGGTGACGTGGATGGGGACTGCAGGGGTCATGGCCTTGGCCGCACTCTCGTACAACTCCCTTGCCCCCTCATAGGGCAGCTCCAACTCCACGGCCAGGTCGTGGTCCTGGTCCCAGCCCATCTGGTCCACGGTGTGGACTGCAAAGACCTTCAGACCCTCGTCCTTGATCTTCTGGGCGAAGGCCCGGCTGCCCCGCAGTCCCCGCTCCTCCTCGTCGAAGAGCACAAGGAGGAGGTTCCTGGACCTCGAGGTCGACTTGGAGAACTCCGCAGCCACGGCCGTGACCAGGGCCACGCCCGTGCCATCGTCATTGGCCCCTGGAGAACGGGCGACCGTGTCATAGTGTGCGCCCAGGACCACATACTCCTCTGACGGGACCGTGGCCTTAAGCATGGCATAGAGGTTCTGGCCCTGTGCGCCGTAGTCCTGCTCCTGGACGTCCAGGCCGAGGCCCCGCCAGAGGCCCTTCAGAAAGACCCTGGCTGCCTGTCGGTTCTCAAGGGTGAAGCGATCCTCCAGGCGCAGCCCCGGCGTAATCTCCGTGTGTCCTGACAGCTTGGAGACCACGTCCTTCTCGAGGGCGGTCAGATCCGGTCCCGGTCTTGCCGGCTCGGGCCCTTGGCCGAGGATCGAACCTGCGGCGATAAGGAATACCAGCCAAGTCACCCTGTCAGGGCTCCATCGTAGGGACCGTTACAGCAGGGCCGGGCCATCCGCCGAGTCTGGCGAAGAGCCACCACGCCGCATAGGCCTTCTGATTGGCGTTGAGCGGCTCACTGTGTGCAGAGTCGCAGTCAAACCAGTCCACGTCGATCCTGTGGGCGTCCTGCCATTCCAGTGCCCAGTTGCCGAGGAGGTCGCCGTTCCGTCCTGTATAGTAGTTGCAGTTGTCGTGCGGAAAGGGGTAGTAGGTTCCGTTCGGATCGTGGCTGTCGATATCCGCGAAGTCGTACAGGACCTTGTTGTTGGCCCGGCAGTAATCCCGGATGACCTGGTTACCGGCCTTGTTGTTGGCGTCATCTCCATGGTCCACGTGGCCGGTCATGTAGACGAAGGTGACGCCCGGATAGTCTTCTTCGAGCTGGGCCATAGGATAGATGTACTCCGCCAGGAGCCTGTCATCCTCATACTTGTGGCTGACTTGGCCGCACCAGGACCACATCACGACATTGACCTTTGCGTTCTTTGGGTTATTGAGGTAGTCCCTGGTGTTGTTCACCCACTGGGGATAATACCCCACATCGCCGCCCATGGCATTGTCGTGCAGGTCGAGGGCCCCGCCCACACCTCCCCGGTTCCACGCAAAGAGATCCTTCGACCATGCGATCCCCTTGCCGCCCCCATTGGCAAAGCCCACGAGCCCGCTCATCCCTGAGGTGACTTGAGAACCGTGCGATGTGTGGCCATAGGCAATGTGAAGCGTCGCCTTGGCCTGGACGATGGCCGACTCCGGTATCCGGGTGATGTCCGCACACGCATGGTCCACGGTCAGCGACTCCGATCGTATCTCCGCACTCAGGCCATTGAACGCAGACAAGACGACCATCGACATCCATACCCAATCACTCCTCATTGCGTTCCTCCTGCATGGCTGTTCAAGTCGTTCGATCGTAAGGTCTGTTCCGGTACCGCCTTCACGGCCGCCTCCAGGGCGATGTGTCCGAACATCCCCGACGGGCTCCCATGTGCAGTCTGCGGTCATGCCTGTGCCCCCGCCTGTCGAGAGATCGCTACTTGAGCTGCATCCATAGGTAGGTGTAGCTCATGGCCTCCCTGATCGCCCTCTGCAGATTGGTCGCTGCTGCGGAGTGGCCACCTTCCGTGTTCTCGTAGTAGAAGACCTTGTGGCCCATGCCCTCCATCTTCGCCGCCATCTTGCGGGCATGGCCCGGATGCACACGGTCATCCTTGGTGGAGGTGGTGAACAGGACCCGGGGGTACTCCTTGTCCGGGGAGAGGTTGTGGTACGGGGAGTACCGTTGGATATACGTCCACTCCTCAGGCACGTCCGGGTTGCCGTACTCGGCCATCCAGCTTGCACCGGCCAGGAGCTTGTTGTACCGCCGCATGTCCAGCAAGGGGACCTGGCAGACCACCGCATTGAAGAGGTCCGGCCTCTGGGTCATCATGACCCCCACCAGCAGACCGCCGTTGGAGCCGCCCATGATGCCCAGGTGCTGCGGCGAGGTGACCTTGCGCCGGATCAGGTCCTTGGCCACAGCGGCCAGGTCGTCGTAGCACCTCTGACGGTTCTCCTTGATGGCCCCCAGATGCCACGCGGGGCCGAACTCCCCGCCTCCCCGGATGTTGGCCAGGACGTAGGACCCGCCCTGTTCCAGCCACGCAGCGCCCAGGACCCCGGAGTAGTACGGCAGCATGGAGATCTCAAAGCCCCCATAGGCATACAGGAGCGTCGGATTTGCGCCGTCGGCCTTGGCCCCCTTGGGCTGCACCAGGAAATAAGGGATCCGGGTCCCATCCTTGGACACGACCTCCGACTGCCTGACCTCCAGACCGCTGCTGTCAAAGAAGGCCGGCAGCTCCTTCGCCTTGCTCATGTCTCCCTTGCCGGACACGGAATAGAAACTCGTCGGTGCCAGGAAGCCCTCGTAGGTGAAGAACCACCGGTTGGACTGCTCATCCGTGGACCGAACCGAGATGTTCCCGAGCCGAGGGAGATCGATCCGTTCCCGTTGCCAGGAGCCGTCCTTGAGCCTGAATCCATGGATCTCGCTCCTGACGTTGTTGAGGATCTCCACCAGGAGGATGTCTTTGGTATTGGAGTGCGAGGTGACGCTGGACCGCTCGTTCGGCTCCACGATGGTCGTGAACCTGCGGTCCCCCTGGAGGTACCGATCGTAGTCGATGCTGATCAGCGACCCCCGTCTGTGCAGGGTCTGCCCAGCGGTCCAGTCGGACCTGAGCCGGACCAGCAGTTGATTCTTGAAGAACCCACCGAAGATCGCGTCGTCAGGGATCTCCAGCCGGACACTGCGGCCGCCCTCCAACGCGTACGTGTGGGATGTGTAGAAGGTGATCCTGCGGGAGAGGACGTCATACCGCCTCTCCGGGGTGTGCATGGCCTCGCACGCCACGCCGACGTCCGAGACCTGGCCTTCGAACACGGTCCGGGCCGCGATGAGCGGGGTCCCCCTCCTCCAGATCTTGGCGATCCGAGGATATCCGGACTCGGTCAGGCTCCCAGGCCCGAAATCCGTGTGCACATAGACCGTGTTGGCGTCGACCCATGAGACGGATCCTTTGGCCTCGGGCAGAAAGAACCCGCCCTTCACGAACTGTCTGGTTCGGGTGTCGAACTCGCGGCCCACCTGGGCGTCTCCCCCGCCCCTGGACAGATACACGACGTAGAGCGAGTAGTCCGGATACAGGCCGGTTGCCCCCTTGAAGACCCACTGCTCCCCCTCCTCCTGGGAGAGCTTGTCGATGTCCAGCAGGGTGTCCCACTGGGGCGAGGGCTTGAGATACTCCTCCAGCGTGGTCCTCCGCCAGATGCCTCGCTCGTTCTTTGCATCCTGCCAGAAGTTGTACAGGTACCTGCCCTGGAATCCCGGATACGCGATGCGTTTGTCCGAATTCAGGATCTCCAGGGCCTTCTGGCGGGTCTGCTCAAAGAGGGGCTGCGCCTTGAGGATAGCCAGCGTGGCCTCGCTCCTCTCCGTGACCCACTTCAAGGCCTTCTCGCCCTCCACCTCCTCCAGCCACAGATAGGGATCTACCTCCTCCTGAGCCTGCACGCTCCGAACCGATAGGACAAACAGCCATACCGAAATCCGAACTGTAGTTGACCGCCTCATCGCAGCCCCCTTGGAACAAGCCTTCACGTTCTCATCAGTCCTTCCCCGTAGCGGATATAATGGATCTGTAGTAGGACTCCGCCTCTTGTTCGGTAATGAGCAGGTTCCCATCCTTATCCATCTTGCGGATATGGTCATTGCAGTTGGCGTTCCAGGCTACCGTCTCTCCCCGCGAATACAGCGAGAGGGACGGGAATCCCACCCTCCTGACGGTCTTGACTTCTCCGTAAGTCGTCTTCACGGCCTTCACGAACAGGTCTTCGGCTCGGGCATTCTCGAATGAGACAGCCAGCATCTGCTCGTCGCTCCGGACCTCCCTTGTGGAGTTGTTGATCTGACATCCGCAGGCCATGCAGAGCATGGCAAGTGACATGCCCGCCAAACAGGTTCGATCTCTTGCAGCCATGTTCTTTCACCTCCCAAGGTCGCCACTAGCCATCATGGTATGAGCCATCGACCTCTTTCATGAATCCACCAATATACCGTGCTTGTGATCCAGACACCATAGAGCCGCTGATTTCGAATGTCCTTGATCCAATCATGGTCGTCCGGCGTCGGCATCAGTGGTACACTGGCATCATGACAAGGAGCCGCCGGAGCAATCTGGCTGCAGAAGGCCTGATGACGCTGGCAGATCCCTGTGTCCTCTGCCCTCGCCGATGCAAGGCCGCGCGGACAAGTGGCGAGGTCGGATTCTGCGGGGTAGGCGTAGAGCCGGTCGTCAGCTCTGCAGGGCCTCATTTCGGGGAAGAGAGCGTCCTGGTCGGGCGAGGGGGGGGATCGGGCACGATCTTCTTTGCCGGCTGCAACCTGGGCTGCCTCTTCTGCCAGAACTATGAGATCAGCCATTTCCGTCACGGCCGCCCTGTAGGGATCTCGCAACTGGCCAAGACCATGCTGGACCTGCAGGCGCTGGGCTGTGTGAACATCAATCTGGTGACCCCCACTCACTTCACACCCCCTATCCGCGAGGCCATCAACCGAGCCCGGGACG
>JAGOQT010000228.1 GCA_018007255.1 Phycisphaerae bacterium
GTGCGGCCCGTTGCGAAGGCATTGGATGCGGGGTCGTTTATGATGTAGATCTTGGAGATCTTGGACAGACCCGCGGCAAGGGTCATCTCCTCCACCACGTTGAACAGCGTGGGGTGAAGGTCGTGGGTGACCGGTGTGGCCTTGCTGGCCGACAGGAGGATCTGGTCCCCGGCGGAGAGACTGACCAGGGTCAGGGCCGCCCAGATACCCAGGCCCGCCAGGACCCCCACCAGAGCCCCTCCTCCAGGGCTGACGGCCTCGCCCAAGAGCAGGCCCGAGCCCACAAGGACCAGGGCCATAAGGGCCATCAGCATGGCGGAGTTGCGCCGGTTGGCTCTGATCCGTTCCCACATCATGGTCGCTCCGAGTCTGGAAGGCTGTGCGCCGACAGGGGGGGCTGGTCCGGCACCCCGAATCGGTCACTCGGCGACTAGAAACTCACCTTCGGCACCTCTCGCTCGGCCGGGGTCTCGATCTCGAAGAAGTCCCGCTTCGTGAAGCCGAAAAGGCCTGCCACGATGTTCGAGGGGAACATCTGGGTCTTGTTGTTGTAGTGCAGGACCTGGTCGTTGTAGTTCTGCCGGGAGAAGCCGATCTTGTTCTCCGTGCTGGCGAGCTCCTCCTGCAAGGCCAGGAAGTTCTGGTTGGCCTTGAGGTCGGGGTAGCTCTCCACAGACACCATGAGTCGGCCCAGGGCCTGGCCCAGCAGGCCCTCGGCCTTCCCCGCCTCGGCGACGTTCCTGGCGCCCATGGCCTGACTCCGGGCCTGGGTAATGGCCTCGAAGGTCCCTCGCTCGTGCGTCATGTAGCCCTTGACCGTCTGGATCAGGTTGGGGATCAGGTCGTGTCGCCGCTTCAACTGCACGTCGATCTGGGACCAGGCGTTGTCCACCTGGTTGCGGAGCCCGACCAAGCGGTTGTACATCCCGATCAGGATCAGGACCAGGACGACAATCAGGCCCAGTACGATCAACAACATGATTCCGGCGCTCATCGTTCTTCCCTTTCCGCTAATGTCCTTCAAGACCGAACATGTCCCTCAGGAGGGTCTGGACCTTGCTGTCCGGGGCCAACCCGGAACCCGCAAGGATCTGTCTGAGCTTGCCCCGTTCCAGCCAGAGGCCTTCTCCGGCCGGACAGCGGTCCACCACGACCTCGGGTCTGAACGGCCCGACCGTGACCTTGTCCATCCTCTTGTCGCAGAGGGGACAGCCCCGGCGCCGCTCGTTTGGGATGGGTGTCGGAACCAGGGACTGGATCACCTCTTGTGTCCTGTCCGGGTCCCCGATCAAGGCCTCTAGCTCGCCCCGGTCGAGCCAGATCCCGCCGCAGGCCAGGCAGTGGTCCATCTCAATCTCTGCCAGCTCCAACGTGACCATCGCATTGTGACAGACAGGACAATCCATGCCATCTCCAACGTCCCCGTCTCATGGCCCCCGGCGGGAGAGAGTCGCTGGTCGATTGTCCTTTTCTACCAGGTAGGACGCGGGAAGGGAAAGGAAATTCGATGGGGTCGGATCCGAAGGGGGGCAGGATCCCGAGGCCCTCCCGCCCCGATGCCGTCCATGCCGTCTCGCCCCCTTGGGGGCCCTGTTTTGCGCTTGACGGCCGTTCCGTGGGGGGCTAGCGTATGGGTCTTTGCTCGCGCCTGCAGGTCGGCGGCGGTCCGGATGGGTCCGGCGGCGCCGGGACAGGGTCGATGGCCGTGCAGACGCGCCCGGGCACAGAGACGATGATCGTGGACTGTCACACACACGTGGATCCGACTGCGGGGGAGGCGGAGTTGGCTGCGCATCGGATGGCCGCGGAGATGGTCGATGCCTGTCTCGTGCTGGCTTGTCCCGGCCCCAGTCGGGACCAGATCAACGAGCATCTGGCTCGGTACGTGGACGGCCACAAGGACAAGATGGTGGGCCTCGGACTCGTCGAGCCGACCGAAGACGAGGCCACGGACAAGACCCTCAAGACCTTCGAGAAGTTGGGCCTCAAGGGGTTCGTCCTCTACTGCGGCGTGTACGGATTCCATCCGATGCACAGTCGTGCGGTCCGATTCTACGAGGCGGCCCAGGAGGCGGGGCTGCCCGTCGTCTTCCACAATGCAGACCTGGATCCGTCCGGTCCGGGCTCCCTGGCCTACGTCCAGCCCTTCCTATTGGACGAGGTGGCCAAGGCCTTTCCCCGCCTGCGGATCGTGGTCGGGGGCATGGGGGTGCCGTTTGTGGAACAGACCCTGGCGGTCCTGGCCCGGCACGAGCACGCGTACGCGGACCTGACCATCCGGCCCAACAACGTGTGGCAGACCTACAACATGGTCATGGCGACCCACGAGTATGGGGTGATGGACAAGCTCTTGTTCGGCAGCGGCTATCCGTCCTGCAACGCGACGGACTGCATCGAGACCCTGCTGGGGTTCAACATGCTTCTGGCGGACACGAGCCTGCCGACCGTGCCGCGGAGCTGCATCTCGAGCGTGGTGGAACGGAACGCCCTGGAAGTGCTCGGGATCAAGCACTCCATCACTTCGGCTTGAACCCGTTCACCGGCTTGGTGGTGTACTTCTGGATCGCCGTCTCCAGATCCACGCCCTGAAGGTTGGCCAGCGTGCACAGCCAGGCCAAGACGTCCGCGAACTCCTCGATCTGGTTGTCCCTGTCGCTTCCGGCGAGGGCCGTGGACAACTCCCCGACCTCCTCGATGAACCACATGAAGGTCTTGGGGACGCCCCGCTCACGGTCCGTCTTCTCGTAGCGGTCCGAGATCAGTCTCTGGAACTCGCGGATATGCACAAGGGCCTCTGGGGCTACTTCTTCTCGCCCAGCAGGGTGGAGACCTTGGCCTTGGCGAACACGGCCTTGCTCTGGGCCACGGCCGTCTGGTAGACCTTGTCGGCCTGGACGCTGAATCGCGACCCCTTGGCCTGCTGGCTGAGGCCCAGTTCGCTGTCCAGCGGGCCGTCTACGGCCTCGATGATCTCGAGCAGGGTGATCCGGTTGGTGGGCTTGCCCAACAGGAACCCGCCGCGGGGGCCCCGCTTGCTCCTGAGGAGGTTGGCCCTCACCAGTTGCTGGAGGATCTTCAGCAGGTACTCCAGCGGGATGTCATAGGCCTTGGCGATATTCTGGGACAGGACGATGCCTTTTGCCTGATGCTGGGCGATGTATCCGACCGCCAGGACTGCGTAGCCCGTAGAACGACTGACTCTCATTGCGACCTCCTAGAGAGAGATTATCCAAGTTCAGCAAACACGGTGTGCCATTATGGACGGCTCCCCTTGGGTTTTCAAGACCTTTTTTGCCCATGGAGCGGAATTCGTGGCGGACACGCAGCCAAGGAACCGAGGACGAGACCGTCGGCTGAGCCTTGACAGCCCGCTCCGCAGACCCTAGCATGAGGCCCAAGTGGACTTCTTGGAGATGGTGCAGTATGCCAGACGTCAAACCAAAAATTAGTGTCGAATATACGGAAAAAGCTACGATTATCGGGTTTACCGACCGCAAGATCCTTGAGGAGCCGGACATCCGATCCCTGCAGACCTCGGTGATGTCCGTGGTGGAGCAAGGGGAGGGGATCAATGTGATTCTGGATTTCGGCAACGTGGAGTACCTGTCCTCTGCGGTCCTGGGCCTGTTGATCCGCGTCAGCAAGCGGGTGGTGGAGCGGAAGGGTACGCTGAAGCTCTGCAACATCGGTCCGAGGATCTACGAGGTGTTTCGGATCACCCAACTGACCAAGGTCTTCGACATCTACAAGGACGTCCAGAGTGCCGTGGCCAGCCTATCCTGAGATGAGGTCCGTTCGGTCGGACCCGGACCACTCAGGCCCCCCAAGGCTGTCCGCCGGGGTGCGGTTGAGCAGACGATGCATGTCTGAACTGGGAAGGTGACCAGGTATGACATCCGAGACGCCGACGAGGGGTTCGATGGTGCTCGAGAGCAGGCCCTCTGCGTTGAGCGGGGTCTGCAAGAGGGTCCTGGAGGACCTGGCCCTCCGCCGGTTCAGCCAGGAGGACCAGTTTGCCGTGCACCTGGCCTTGGAGGAGGCCTTCAACAACGCCATCGAGCACGGCAATCGGGGGGACCCGAACAAGACCGTCCAAGTGGACTACGCCATCGACGACCATCGGATCGACATCCATCTGACCGATCAGGGCGACGGGTTCGACCCGGGCAAGGTCGCGGACCCTCGTCTGGAGGAGAATCGAGAGCGATTCCGGGGCAGGGGGGTGCTCTTGATCAGCGAGTACATGGACATCGTGGAGTACAGCCCCAAGGGGAACTCCATTCACATGGTTCGGTTCCGTCATGGGGACCCGGCGGCCAGGTCATGACCCGGACGAGGGCTCGCCCGCACGAGACGAAAGACCTCCAGACCTGGGAAGGGCCCCTGGCCGGTCTGTGGATTGGCTCGCTTTTGAGTCTGGCGGGTCTGGCCGGATGCCGCAGTGCGGATCCGGGTCTCAGGCCGCCTCAGATCGTCTTTGAGGGGCCGATTGCAGCGGTCTCGCCTGCCCCGCCGCCGGAGGCCCCGCCCTCTGTGGATCGGACAGCCGGTCTGTGGAAGGACGTCCCGGCCGCGTGGATCCCCCCTACGGGCCTCGAGCGGCGATGGAAGGCGGTTGTGATCCACCACTCGGGCACGGACAACGGCAACGCCGAGGTCTTCGACCGTTGGCACCGGGAGAGACAGTGGGATGGCGTGGGATACGACTTCGTGATCGGGAACGGAACGGACAGCGGGGACGGACAGGTGGAGGTCACCCACCGATGGCGGCAGCAGAAGGTGGGGGCCCACTGCAAGACGCCCGACAACTGGGCCAATGAGGAGGCGGTCGGGATCTGTGTGGTGGGGAACTTCGACCAAGGCGCGCCCACACGGCTGCAGATGCGGGCCTTGACCCAGCTCATCCGGTTCCTGGTGGGTCGATATGCCATCCCGTCCTCCCGGATCTACGGACACCAGGCCGTGCCCGGGGCCAATGAGACCAACTGCCCGGGCGCCCTGTTTCCCCTGGATCGGCTCATCGCCGAGCTCGAATCCGCCTTGCCCTCCCCTCGCACCCCGCTGGGACAGTAGCAGGATGGCGGTTGCCTTCAGCCCGTCCACTGCTATAATGAGGCCACGTACGGGTGACTCCGGGCCGGGTCTGACCCTGGGCGGCCGAGGGGTCCTCTTGGGGGCCAGGTTCCCGCTGGGTTGAGGAGTGCCGTGAAGTTTCAGGTCTTCAAGAACGGTCAGCCGGTCGAAGGGTTCGAGGTGTGCGGCGGGTACCTTTTCGGGACCGACGGGACCGGCACTCGCCGATCCAGGGCGGTCTTCGACAAGGGCCTGATCGAGTGCCACAAGCCCAATGCGGACTCGGCCGGCCTGGCCCTGCTCTGGGAGGTGGACGGATTCGGCAAGGTCCTGCTGCCCACGACGTTCCTGCCCGAGCGAGAGAAGGCCTACTGCCTCAATGTGGAGATCGCGCGGGCCCGCCTGATGCAGATCATCAACCGTCGTGAGGAGTGGTCGCTGTTCGACAGTAGCCAGGACCTGGAGGAGGTCTCCCGGGACGCCCAGGACCTGTTCGTCAAGGCGGTCCAGCGGATCCGGGATCCGGTGATGGCCTCTCAGTTGGCCGACCGCTCGCTCCGCCGGGCGATGATGCTCTCCGAGAAGCTCACCTTGGCCTACTCCGAGACGTTGTTTCGGGCCCGCAAGAAGGCCAAGGCCTTCGGTCGCGGTTGTCTCGGCTGCCGGGTGGACCTGGATCGTCTGCGCGAGACCGAGTACCTGGACAAGGTCGCCCAGTTGGGCGGGTTTGCCGTGGTGCCCACCTGCTGGGCCCAGGTCGAGCTCACCGAGGGGGTGTATGACTTCTCCAGGATCGACCAGGCCATCGACCTGCTGTCGGCCAGGAGGATGATCCTGGGCGCGGGCCCACTGCTCTGCTTCGCGCCGGGGGAGATCCCGTCCTGGTTGACGGGGGGGGGCGTCAGCTTCGAGAAGATCCGGGAGGCCGCCTTCCGGTTCGTGACGCAGGTGGCGAGCCGGTACACCCGCAAGATCCATCGCTGGTTTGTGCTGGGGGGGCTCAACGCGGTCAACAGCTTGGGGTTCAACGCGGACCAGGTTCGGGAGATGTCCCATGCGGCCACCGCAGCTGTCAAGGCGGTCAACGGCCGGGCCTTCCGCGTCATCGAGGTGGCCTGTCCGTGGGGCGAGTACTACGCAACGACGGCCAACACCCTTGCGCCCGTGGCCTATATGGACATGATCATCCAGAGCGGCGTGGGATTCGAGGCCTTTGCCCTGCAGATGCGGTTCGGCAAGGACCAGTCCGGGCTGCACGTGCGGGACATGATGCAGATTGCCAGTCTGCTGGACCTCTTTGCCCTCATGGGCAAGCCCCTGTACATCACCGCCGTGGAGGTCCCCAGCGTGCAGGGCCCGGGCCCGTTTGACGCCCAGGTGGCCGGGTACTGGCACAAGCCTTGGGACCCCTCGCGCCAGGCCCTGTGGCTGGAGGGGCTGTGTGCCGTGGCCCTGGGCCGGCCTGCGGTCGATGCCGTGGTGTTCGAACACCTGACCGATCGCGACGACAGTGTCATCCCCTGCAGCGGACTGCTCACGGACAAGCTGGAGCCCAAGGACTCCTTCCGGATGATCGGCGCCTCCGTGAGGGCATCCTGACCAACTAGGCACGTGCCATGAGGTACGAG
>JAGOQT010000230.1 GCA_018007255.1 Phycisphaerae bacterium
ATCCTGGCCGCCTGGCCCTTCACCTTCATCCTGGTGGACTGGGACAAGGTCCGCGCAGACCGTCCCGAGGGGATCGTCAACTGGCTGGGCACGGTCCTGGGCTCGGGTCTGACCGGTCCTGCCCTGCAGGACGCCACGCGCTGAACCTACGTGGTCGCAGGGCTGGTCTCCTTTGCCCTGGCGGCCTACAGCCTGACCCTCCCCCACACGCCGCCGAAGAAGGCCGCGTCCGGGTCGGATCGATTGGCTTGGCTGGAGGCCATGCGACTGCTCCGCCACCCCTACGTCCTGATCCTGTGGGTGGTGACGCTGCTCGACGCATTCGCCCTGTACGCCTACTTCAACTGGACCGGGGTCTTCTTGGCCAGCCCGACCGTCGGCATCCCGGGCAACTGGATCATGCCGGTCATGAGCATCGGACAATTGGCGGAGGTCCTCGCCATGCTCATCCTCGGGGCGGCCCTCAAGGCCCTGGGCTGGCGCACGACCATGGTGATCGGGATCCTCGGCCACGCGGTCCGCTTCGCCGTGTTTGCCTTCGTGCCCCAGAGCACTGCACTGGTCGTGCTCATCAATCTCCTGCACGGGATCTGCTATGCCTTCTTCTTCGCCACGGTGTACATCTTTGTGGACGAGTTCTTCCCCAAGGACGTCCGGGCCTCGGCCCAGGGGCTGTTCAACGTGATGATCGTGGGCGTGGGCTCCCTGATCGCCAACTCGGTCTGCCCCTATCTCCGGCAGCAGGTGTTCACCCGCGAGGGCGTGACCGACTTCCGCGGCCTGTTCCTCGTGCCGCTGGCCGTTGCCCTGGTTGCAGCAACCACGTTGGCCCTGTTCTTCAGGCCTCCCGCAAGGCCTGCGGAGACCGCAGGCTAGGGGGCCTCACTTGAACTGGGTCTTGCCCGGGTAGTGGTCGTCCAGCCATGTGACGTCCGGATTGGGCGGGCTGAAGGGCACGAGCTTGCCGTACCCCATGGCAGACGCCTTATTGCGGTCCGTGCAGTAGATGATCGTCCGCGTGTCCGACCACCTCTTCCGGGTGGCATGGCCGTCGAAGAAGCTGAACGTGCAGGACCGGCTGTGGTACATCCCCAGGGGGTCCCACAGGCTGCCCGTGCGGGGCGTAAAGGACCATCCCTCGTGATTGTGATTGCCTGCCCCGCCGTCGTAGTATTCCTCGACAAAGAGCATCTTCTCGGACGCCGGTCTAAACGCGAAGATCTTCTTCTCATCCGTGCTCGCAGCCGCCCTCAAGTAGTCGGGCATGGAGTAGCTGCGGTAGATCAGGAACTGCGGGGCGTTCCCAAGGCTCGTGCCTCGGATCATCCGCTTGTCGCCCGGGCAGTGGAAGGCCTCCACATCGCCGATGTACTTGAACAAGGCGCCCGCCTTGATCCCGTTGTATCGCTGCTGGCGGGTGACCGCCTGGCTGGAGCCCCCCATCTGAACGACCGTGGTCCCCGAGTAGTCCAGGGGCGGCATGACCCAAGGGGGCACGCCGTTCAGCCTCTGATAGCCGGACCAGCCCGAGCAGACCTGGCCGTTGTTCTCATTGGTGTACATGATGTAGGCCGTGGCCAGGTTCCTGTGGTTGGCCAGACAGGAGATCCCCGTGGCCTGTTCGCGGGCCCGGTTCAGGGCGGGGATGAGGATCGCGACCAGGATCGCGATAATGGCGATGACCACCAGCAGTTCGATCAACGTGAATGCCCTGAACCTGGCCATGGCCCGTCCCTTTCAAGTCTGCCACAGGCGACTCGGACTCACCCTACTATACCACGGCGCGGCAGAAGGGGACAGGGGCTTCTTCCGGAACGGGGAGACTTGCCTTGTGCGACCCGCCACCGCATAATGGCCTTCCATGACGGGCCACGAGGACGGACCAGGATGTGGATCTCCCGCAAGCAGTTCCTGAAGACGGCAGCGGCCGCCCCTGTGGCGTGGGGGGCCCTGCTGGCGGATGCGCAGGACGCGGCCCCCAAGGGCGGGACCCACTTCTCGGTCCGCCGGGTCCGGCTGCAGCTCCGGCACACATGGACGATCTCCCGCAACTCCAGCGACTTCAAGGACAACGTGCTGGCCTGCATCGAGCGGGACGGGGTGGGCGGCTGGGGCGAGGCGGCCCCGAACGTCCGGTACGGCGAGACCGCAGAACAGACCGTGGCCGCCCTGAACCAGGCCCAGGCCCTGGTTGAGGCCGGAGACTGGTTCCACTACGTGGAGATGCGGGCCCAGTGGGAGCGAGCCATCCCCGCGCAGGCCTGTGCGTGTGCGGCCCTGGACATGGCGGTCCTGGACTGGGTGGGCCGCAGGCTGGGCGTGCCCCTGTACCGGCTCCTGGGCCTGGACCCTCGCGGGGCTGCGGTCACGTCGTTCTCGATCGGGATCGACACGCCCGAGGTCGTGCGGGAGAAGGTGAAGGAGGCGGCCGCATTCCCGATCCTGAAGATCAAGGTCGGCCTGGACAACGACGCGGCGATCCTGGAGGCCGTCCGACAGGTGACGGACCGGCCCCTGAGGGTGGATGCCAATGAGGCCTGGAAGGAGAAGGAGGTGGCCTTGGAGAAGATCCACTGGCTGCAGGGTCTGGGAGTGGAGCTGATCGAGCAGCCCATGCCGGCCGCCATGCTGGATGAGGCGGCCTGGCTCCGAGATCGAGTGGACATTCCAATCATCGCGGATGAGGCGGTCCAACGAGCCTCGGACATACCCAGGCTGGCAGGGACGTGCGACGGGATCAACATCAAGCTCATGAAGGCCGGAGGCATCCAGGAGGCTGTCCGGATGATCCATGTGGCCAGGGCCCTCGGCCTGAAGGTCATGTTGGGGTGCATGATCGAGACCTCCGTGGCCCTATCCGCGGCCGCGCACCTGACTCCGCTGGTGGACTACGCGGACCTGGATGGCAACCTCCTGATCTCAAACGACCCGTTCTCCGGTGTGGCCGTGGAGCACGGAAGGCTGATCCTCAACGACCGGCCGGGCCTCGGCGTGAGCGAGCGACGCCTATGACCGCAGGGGAATCAGGGACTGCTGGGAGGGCGGCGGGCGATCCAATGCCGAGACTGGACGTACGGTGGCGGCCCGACGGCCAGACCGCCGGACCCAACGAGGTCGCCGTGGTTGTGGACGTACTGAGGGGGTCCACGACGATCGTCACCGCCTTGGCCCTTGGGGCCACGGCGATTCGGGCCACCACGGGGGTGGATGAGGCTCGCGCCCTGGCCATGGAACACCAAGCCGTCCTCATCGGGGAGCGCAAGAACCGACGCATCGAGGGCTTCGACTTCGGGAACTCCCCTGTGGAGCTTCGGGCGGACCGCCTTCGCGGCCGGCCGGCTGTGTTCTCCTCCACCAACTTCCCGTTCGCCCTCAAGGCCGCTGAACGGGCGGTCCACGTGCTGATCGGCGCGCTGGTCAACCTCAGGTCTGTTGGGGAGGCGGCACTCAAGGCTGCCCAGGACTCCAGGGCGGACATCGCGATCCTCCTGGCAGGGGAGCCCTCTGAGCCCCACGCCAGGGAGGACTACTACTTTGCCGGGCGCATGGCCGGGCTCCTGGCCGACACGTGCTCGCTCTTGGCAGAGGCGGACAGGGCCGCCCAGTTTGCCGCGCGCCACACCCCGGCACAGGCCATCGAGGCCTCCATCCATGCCCAGGAGCTGATCAGCGACGGCTTCCAGGAGGATGTGGCCTTTGCATTTCACCTGAACCGATTCGACGGGGCCCCCATGGTCCGCGACGGCTGGATCGTGCCAGTGCGGTGAGGATGGGCATGGATATGGGATCTCGCCTTTGGGAGATGGACCCAGTCTGGAGACGAGAACCTGAAGAAGGACAAGGGCGGCGAGCCATGCAAGGGGCCGCGAGCCGCGGATCTACGAACTGAAGGGGAACTGGAATGAACATGTACTTCTCACCGAGGATTCGGGCTGTTGGGTTCAGGTACATCTGTCTCGGCCTCTTCTTCTGGTCCCTGCCCATTCAGGCGCAGCCCTCTCGCGGACCCTATGGCCCGATCCGGCGGACCTATGATGTGCCCAAGGCGGAGCACGTCTACTACGTTGCGCCTGATGGGGCAGCGGATGCCCCTGGAACGGCCTTGGAACGGCCCACCACACTGGAGGCGGCCGTGTCGCGGGCGGTGACCGGGGACGCGATCGTGCTCCGGGGCGGCACCTACCGCACGGGCGGCCTGAGGCTCAACCAAGGGATCACCCTGCAGCCCTACTTGAACGAGCAGCCGGTCCTGAAGGGGACCGAGGTGGCGACACAGTGGGAGGCCCGGGGCGACAAGGTGTGGAGGACCCCGTGGAAGCGGCTGTTCCCGAGCAGACCGCTGAGCTGGTGGCGGGGCGGCCGCGGGGGTGCGGGGACGCCGTTGCACCGCTTCAACAACGACATGGTCTTTGTGGACGGCCGGGCCCTGCAGTCGGCCGGATCGGAGGGCGAGGTGGACTCGAACTCCGTGTACATCGACTACGACAAGGGTCAGGTCTACATCGGTGCAGACCCGACGAACCGGCTCGTGGAGATCACCGCCTGGGACGGTGCGATCGTCCGCACCGCGGGCGACGTCCACGGCAAGGCCAGCGACCGAAAGGGGCCGGTGATCCGCGGGATCACGTTCACGCAGTACGCGTGGCGGGCCATCGAGATCCAGGGACGACGCGAGTTCGGCCCCATGGACGAGCCGACCGACGAGCCGATCGGCCCGGCGGACCCCTCCACCTACGGCAAGGAGGTCACAGGGACCACCCTGGAGGATGTGACGATCACCCACTGCTCGCGCGTGGCCGGGTACTTCCGGGGCGACGGGCTGACCATCCGCAACTCCCTCTTCAGCGACACGAGCACGGAGGGCGTGTACGTGATCGGCTCCTCCGATGTGCTGCTGGAGAAGAACATCTTCCGCCGCAACAATGTCGAGAACATCGCCGGCTACTACCCGGCCGCGGTCAAGATCTTCAACCAGTCCCACCGCGTGGTCTGCCGGGACAACCTGGTGATCGACAACCCTCGTTCGAACGGGATCTGGTACGACGTGGGCAACCAGGAGGGGGTGTTCGTCCACAACTGGGTCCAGGGCTGCCAGGACGGCTTCTTCTTCGAGATCTCCAAGGGTGCGATCTGCGCGGGCAATGTGTTCGTGGACTGTCAGAACGGGATCCGGGTCCTGAACAGCTCGAACGTGCGGGTCTGGCACAACACGCTGGTCAACAGTACGGTCTCGTTCGAGCGGACAAACCGCAGCGCGGCCGGCGACCTCTTCGGCTGGCACTCCGCCACCGGCCCCGCCGTGGACCAGCGGGAAGGGCATGTGTTCGTCGGCAACCTGCTGGCCGCCGACGCACGGTTCGCCAGGCCCCTCCTTCGCTTCGACCAGATGCGGTCCCTGTGCGGCACGCTCACCAGACCCCAGGTCACGCAGATGGACGGCAACCTCTACGTCCGCGGCGGCGAGGGCGGGGCCAGGACCCTGCTTGTCTGGAGTCCGGTGGCCGGCGAGAACTGCGTGGCCGAGTTCAAGACCCTGGCCGAGCTACAGGGACTGCATCCGGAGCTCGAGACCCGCGGTCGGGTCCTGAACGCGGACCTCCGCTCGGTCTTCAGAAGCCCGGACCTGGGTCACTACCAGTGGATTGGGCCTGTTGCAGGGCCTGCCGCGGCCGGACCCCTGCCCGATGAGGTCCAGCGGTGGCTCGGATGGCCCAGGCAGGGGACCCTCAAGCCCGGGGCCTACGCCGTCGAGCCCTGAGCCTAGCCATACCTGTTCGCTTCGCACCCAGGGCCTGACCAGCATGACCCATGGGATTCAGAGGTAAGTTCCTCTTGTGGCGGCACTTGGGCTCCGGCGGCATGGGCAGACCCAATGCGTGCCCAAAGAAATCACGATTTCTGGGTGATTTTTTGTTGCGCAACGACCTATCCCAGGACTTAGATATTAAGATTACAACTGTAAACGGTCTTTGTGGATGAATGTGGAGGCACGATATGTCGTGGATGGTTTCGATGAATCCCACCGTAATGATGGTCATTCTGGCGTGTCCGACCCTGGTCAATGGCCGAGCCGATCAGGTCCAACCGGGGATGGAGTCCTCTCCAAACACCCTCATTGTCAAGCTCAAGGCGGGGATCTCGGGAGTGCCTAGGGATAGAGAGGGCGTCGCATCAGCCGGCGCCCAGGCCAACGGTCTGTCCCGCCTCAAGGAGATCCACCGCGGGCCGCGCATCAGAGAGGTCAGATCGCTCTTCAAGGGCTTCGCCGACCATCACGGGAAGGTGAGATCGCTGCGAGGTGGGGAGAGGCCCGCACTGGACCTGAGGGAGGAGCGGCTCCTGAGAAGACTCCACCGGGCGCCGCAAGGGGCGGACATACCCGATCTGAGTCAGATCTACCGGGTCCGGGTGGACATGGAGCCGGGGGAGTCCCTGCAGGATGTGCTTGCAGCCTATCGGAACAGTCCCGACGTCGAATACGCCGAGCCGGATTATCGAGTCCACCTGTGTCGGGTGCCGAATGACCCCAGCTACTCGCAGCAATGGGCCCTGAAGAAGATCAGTGCACCTCAGGCATGGGACCTCCATACGGGCAGTCTCGATGTCATCGTGGCAGTCCTTGACACGGGTGTCGCGTATGCACATCCCGACCTGCAGGATCACATGTGGGTCAATGCGGCGGAGCTCCATGGG
>JAGOQT010000229.1 GCA_018007255.1 Phycisphaerae bacterium
GCCGCCGGTGTGGGCCTCGCGGCAACCCCGATCACTCATGACGCCCTTGCTGGTCGAAACGACGGCGATCCCCATGCCGCCCAGGACCTTGGGCAGGTCGTCCACGGAACGATACACACGACATCCGGGCTTGCTGGCCCGGTCGATCTTCTGAATCACCGGCCGACCCTCAGGATCGTACTTCAAGGTCACGCGAAGAAGCCCCTGCAGACCGTCTTCGATCCGATCGTAATCCTGGATGTAGCCTTCCTTCTTCAAGACCTCGGCAATCCCTTGACAGACGTTGGAGGCCCTGATGCGGACCTCTTTCTTGCCCGATCGAATCCCGTTTCGGATTCGCGTGAGCATATCGGCGATCGGATCGGTCAGACTCATACCATCTTGCCTCAAAAAGGATCCATCGAAAGGCCCTACCAACTCGCCTTCCGTACCCCCGGAATCTTGCCTTCGTTGGCCAGTCTCCTAAAGCAGATCCGGCAGACCTTGAACTTGCGGTACACGGCTCTGGCCCTGCCACAGATCTGGCAACGCGTGTACTGCCGAACCCGGAACTTGGGCTTCTCCTTACACTTGTTCATCCAAGCCTTGGTTGCCATTCCCACGCTCCCAACTTGGCCGGGCCTAATGGGCCGCCGGCAGACTCCTAAACGGCATGCCAAACAACGCCAGGAGGCGCCGGGCCTCGTGATCGGTCCTCGCCGTCGTGACAAAGGTGACATTCATCCCCTGCTGAAACTCCACCTTCGCAGGGTTGATCTCCGGGAAGATGCTCTGCTCGGTCACGCCCATCGAGTACCCGCCCCGCCCGTCGAAGCTGTTCGGATTCAGACCCCGGAAGTCCCGGATCCGCGGGATGGCCAGGTTGACCAGCCGGTCCATGAACTCGTACATCCGAACCCCCCGCAGGGTCACCTTCAACCCCGTCTCTTGGCCGGCTCGGACTTTGAAGTTCGAAACGCTCTTCTTGGCCTTGCACACCATCGGGCGCTGTCCGGTGATCGCCACAAGGTCCTGCTTGGACAAGTCCAGGAACTTCTTGTCCTGCACGGCCTTGCCCACCCCCATGGAAACCACGATCTTGACCATCCGGGGCACCGCCATGGCGCTCGTGTAGCCGAACTCCTTCGTGAGCTCCGCCATGATCTTCGACTTGTATAGGTCTTTCAAGCGTGCCATTGTCTTCGCATCCACGTATCCAAAGTCCCTAATGCCGGCCCGCACTCCCCCGGCTCATCGCTTGCCCTTGGCCACCACGCCGATCTCGGTCCCGTCCGACACGACCCGCTTCTTGACCCCGTCGGACTCGATGCGGTAGTGGACCCGTGCGCCGCGATTCGTCTTCGGGTTGACCGGGAGCACGTTGCTGATGTGGATCGGTTGCTCCACATTGATCCGCCCGCCCTGCGGATTCCGGCGGGAGGGCCGCACGTGTTTCTTGGCCAGGTTATGCCCCTGCACGATCACCGTCCGCTTGACCCGATCGACACTGAGGATCCGGCCCGTCGCGCCCTTCTGGTCGCCCGTGATGATCTCGACCAAATCCCCTTTCTTGACGTGCAACGCCATAGCTCTCTAGGGTCTCCTCTCTCAAACCACCTCGCTCGCCAGCGAGATGATCTTCATGAAGTTCTTGTCCCGCAGCTCCCGGGGCACAGCTCCGAAGATCCGGGTGCCGACCGGGTTCCCGTCGTTGTCGATGAACACCGCGGCGTTCGTGTCAAACCGGACATAGCTGCCATCCATCCGCTTGAGAGGGGCCTTGGTGCGGATGATCACACACTTGTGGACCTTCTTGTCGTCCAGTTGGCAGGTCGGCAGCGACTTCTTGATCGCCACACAGACGATGTCCCCCACCGTCGCGACGACGCGTGTGTACTTGCCCGGCCTGGAACTGCTCTTGCCGAGCACCCGGATGCACTGGGCCGTCTTGACGCCGGAGTTGTCGGCGATCAACAGCATGGTTTCTTGTTGAATCATGGGCTCTAACCTATGCGTCCATCAACTGGCCTTCTGGACCACCTTGACCAGGCGCCAGCTCTTGGTCTTGCTGATCGGCCGGCAGGCAGTGATTTCCACCCGGTCACCCAGACCCGAGTGACCCTGCGGATCATGCACAGCCAGCTTCGTGCTGCGCCGCAGGGTCTTGCCGTACTTGGGATGTTGGACCTTGTAGTCGATCACCACCTTGACCGTCTTCTGGCCGCTCTGACCGACCACCACGCCCGTCAACGTCCTCATGTTCTTCTTGTCCTGCATGCGTGCCTTCCCGGGTCCTCGGACCCAGACCGTCACTGCCGCTTCTCCTGCAACACGGTCTTGACGCGGGCGATATCCCGTCGCGTATTGCGGAGGGCCTTGCCGTTGGCCAGCTTCTCCGTCACCGCCTGACAACGAAGCGTGAACAGGTCCTTCTGCAGCTCTTCCACCTTTCCCACCAGTTCGGGGATGGCCATCTCTCGGTATTGTTTCGCCTTCGTCATAGTCGTGTTCCGAGCGTCGTTAAACCATCAAGACCCTAGCCCTGCCCCGACATCCGCCGGCGGACGAATCGACACCGCATGGGCATCTTGTGGGAGACACGGGCCAAGGCGGCCTTGGCCACCTCTTCGCCCACCCCGGCGATCTCGAAGCAGATCTGACCCGGCCGGACGCAGGCCACCCAGTGGTCCACGTCGCCCTTGCCTTTGCCCATGCGCGTCTCCAGGGGCCTCGAACTGACCGGCTTGTCCGGGAACACCCGGATGTACACCTTGCCTTCTCGGTGGAGAAAGTGGGTGGCCGCCACACGGCCGGCCTCGATGTTCGTGGCCTTCAGCCAGCATTCCTCCAAGGACTGCAGGCCGTACTCCCCGAACGCCACGAAGTTACCCCGAGTGGCGTTCCCTTTCATCCGGTCGCGCTGGCTCTTGCGGTACTTGACTCGTTTGGGCATCAACGCCATGGTTCAGTATCCTCTATCGCCCGTCCGATCTCACCCAACCGCCTCACTCGTCCTGGCCCCCTCCCCCGTTTGGGGAACACTGGGTGCCGCCGGCTCCGGGGCGCTGGGACCGGCCTCTCTGGGTCCGCCCGACGGGCCCGGACCGCCTTCCCGGGTCCGGCGAGGCGGACGCCGCCGCCGACCCAGGCCGGTCGGTTCGATCTCCTCGCCGAACTTGCCTTTGTGGATCCACACCTTGATGCCGATCGCACCATAGGTCATCACTGCGGTCCCCGTGGCGTAGTCCACGTTGGCGTCCAGGGTATGCAGAGGGATGCTGCCCAGTTTCTGCGTCTCCCTGCGGGCGATCTCATTGCCCCCCAGCCGGCCGGAACAGATGATCTTCACACCCTTGGCCCCGGCGTTGATGGCAGACTCACAGAACTGCTTCAACGTCCGGCGCACTGCGGCCCGCTTCTCCAGCTGTTCGGCGATCCCCTCCGCCACCAGCTTGGCGCTCAGGTCCGGATCCTTGATCTCGATCACATTCACGGTCACCTTGCGGCCGGTCAGAGACTCCAACTCCTCTCGGAGCTTGTCCACCTCTCCGCCCCGAGGGCCGATGACCACACCCGGCCGGGCGCTGTGCAGCGTCACGCTGACCTCGTTGCGGGTCCGGATGATCTCCACCTTGGCGACAGCCCCTTTGGGCATCTGCCGGTTGTACCGCCTGTCGATGTAGGCGCGGATCTTCTGATCTTCCACCAGGAACTGGCCGTAATTGGCCTTGGGTGAGAACCAGGTGCTTTGCCACCCCAGCGTCACCCCCGTCCTGAATCCGATTGGCGATGTCTTCTGACCCATACTCTACCGTCCCACTACTGCGTACACACCGTTAGGCCTGCGTGACCGTCACATGAATGTGGCAGGCCTTCTTGCAGATCGAGTGGGCACGGCCTCGATCTTTGGGCCTGAACTGCTTGGTGCCCATACGCCGGCCGGCGTCATCCACCCTGGCCTCCTTGACCACGAGCGTCTCCACATCGGCCTGCTGCTCATCCGCATCCGCCATGGCGGACCGGAGGAGCTTCCCCACCATGGGAGCGGCCCTGCGCCGCGTGAACTTCAAGAGATCCACCGCATCCTGCACCCGGCGTCCCACGATCAGCCGGGTGACCAGCCTCGCCTTGCTCGCCGACATCGGAGCGTAGCGGTAGGAGCTGTGCCAATCCTTCAGGTCCGCGACCTCCACGCCCAGCGCCGAGGCCAGGTGTTCCAGGTCGTCCGACGTCGGCAGGGGCTTGAACAGCCCCCGCTGCCAATTCCGCAGCGCGCTCGACGCATCCGGTAGCTTCATCCCGCCGCGCACCAAGTGCTTGGCCAGTTGGCCCGCGCTCATCTGCTGCTGCTGACAAAGGTCTTTGAGCTTCTGTGGACTCAGCATACTTCCTCACGGATTCTCGAACGGTGGCCCTTACGCACCCGGCTCGGCCTTGCGCGTGGAATGCCCGCGGAAGGTCCGGGTCAGGGAGAACTCACCCAGCTTGTGGCCGACCATATCCTCGGTCACATACACCTTATGGAAGATCTTCCCGTTGTGGACCATGAACGTGAACCCCACGAACTCAGGGACGATCGTGCATCGCCGCGCCCAGGTCTTGATCGGTTCGCGGGTACCCGCCGCCTCTTGCTTGTGGACCTTGGCAAACAGCTTGGCGTCCACAAAGGGTCCTTTTTTGAGAGATCTTCCCATAGTCCAATTCCCTGTCCTGCTTCAAACGGGAGGCGGCCGGCCCGTCCTCTACACGGCGCCCGGCTGGTTCTTGCCGGCCTTCCTTCTTCGGATAATGTATTGACTGCTGTGCTTTCTACGACACCGGGTCTTGCCGCCCTTGGCCAAGACCCCGGTCGGTGAGCAGGGTTGACGCCCGCCATTGGCCCGCCCCTCGCCGCCGCCCATCGGGTGCGACACCGGATTCTGAGCCTTTCCGCGAACGTGGCCCCGCCGACCGAGATGACGCATGCGGCCCGCCTTGCCCAGGCTGATGTTCTGGTGGTCCGGGTTTCCCAGCCTTCCAATCGTCGCGCGGCACTCCCTGCGAAGCATCCGCATCTCGCCACTGGGCAGGATCACGGTCACCCAATTACCTTCTTTGGCCACGATCCTCGCAGCCCCACCCGCTCCGCGCACGAGCTTTCCGCCCTGGCCCGCAGTCATCTCCACATTGTGGATCTCCATGCCTGCGGGGATGGAGGCCAGGCTCATGGCGTTTCCGATCTTGGGCTCGACCGTCATGCCGCTTTCGATCACGTCTCCGACCCGCATACCCAAGGGGCACAGGACGTAGCGCTTCTCCCCATCTCCGTACTTGACCAGGGAAACAAAGCAAGTCCGGTTGGGATCATACTCAATCGTCTCCACCGTGCCGGGGACGCCGTCCTTGTTCCGCTTGAAGTCCACCAAGCGGTAGATCCGCCGAGCGCCGCCCCCGATGAAGCGAACCGTGGCTCGCCCATGGTGGTTCCGCCCGCCCCTCTTCTTGATCCTCTTGCACAGGGTCTTCTCCGGCCGGACCGCGGTCAACTCGCTTCGATAATCGATCACCGAGCTGTTCCGTCGGCCTGGGCTGGTGGGTCTGTAGATCTTGATTGCCATGGCTTCTGTGCCCGTGTTAGAACAGGTCAATATGGTACTCGGGCTTGAGGTACACGACCGCCTTCTTCCAGCCCGCAGCGCGTCCTACGGATTTCCCCCGCCGTCGCATCTTGCCCATATGGTTGGCCGTACGGACCTTCTCGACCTTGACGTTGTACAGCCTTTGGACCGCATCCCGGATCTCGACCTTGTTGGCCTTGGGCGCCACCTCGAAGGTGTAGGCCCCTCGCTTGCTGGCCAGGTGCATGCACTGCTCGGTGATCAACGGTCTGAGAATGACTTCGTATGGGTTCATCGCGCACACATCTCGTTTCAGGACCGGTCCAAGAACGACAGCAAGGCCTCCTTGGTGAACAAGACCTTGTCGTGTCCACAGATCTCGCCCGCGTTCAGATCGGCCACAGGCGTCACCACCACCCTCGGGATATTCCGGGCCGACTTGTACACATTCGGGTCCCCGGCTTTGATCGCCACCACACAACTCCGCGTGATCCCGAGGTTGCCCAGGATCGCTGCGAAGTCCTTGGTCTTGGGTCGATCGAACGGAAGGTCTCTCACCACCACGACCCGCCGGTCCAGCAGCTTGGCCAAGACGGCGGAATCCCGCGCCAGCCGCCTCTGCTTCTTGGGCATCGCCTGGCTGAAGTCCCTGGCCACCTTGGCGAACGCCACGCCGCCGCCGACCCGCTTGTTCGTCCGGACCTGCCCTGCCCTGGCATTGCCCGTTCCCTTCTGCCTGTACAGCTTCCGGGTCGACCCCTCGATGGCCGACTTCCCCTTTGTGGCCGCAGTGCCCACCCGGCGGTTGGCCTGGTACATCACGATCGCCTGCTTGAGGAGCGGGAATCGCACCCGCCCGCCCAGGTCCGCCTCATTCACGGCCAAGGTCTCGACCGTCTTGCCTTCTGTGCTGAGGACAGCCAGTTCAATCATGTCCGACGTTCCGTTCCTCGAAGCCCTATTCCGATTTGGCCGGCTTGTGCGACTTGGCCGTTCGGATGATGCAGTAGGTCCCCGTGGCGCCCGCCACGGTGCCCTGCACGGCCATCAGATTCCGCTCCACGTCCAAGGGGACCAGGGAATGGGTCTTGGTCGTGACCCCTTTGCAGCCCACGCG
>JAGOQT010000004.1 GCA_018007255.1 Phycisphaerae bacterium
CCCTCGGGCCTATCGCGCTCTGTTCTCTTCTCCTTATCTACCAGAACTTGCAGTTCGTGACCGGACGCTCCTTGATGTTCAGGTCTATGAGCACTCGCATTGGGATCTTCCTGGATGTGGTCCTGGCTGCAGGGGTGAAGGAGATCATCATAGGCACGGGGTTGGGAGTAGGCAGCAACGTTGCTGTGACATTTGCGGAGATGAACCCGACTGCACTTGCCGGCGCGCATCATCTGTTCATAGCCGATTCGGTGTATGCCTCCCTGCTATCTCAGGGCGGGGTACTTCTGGTAACTGCATTTGTAGTGTTCAACATCTGTCTGTTCTGGCGGGCTCTTGTGGCACGATACTCGGATGTCAATCCAATTGCCGTTCTCGCGATCCCTTCAATGCTTGTGGCCTCTCTTGGCAATGTAGTGACTGAGGTGTTTCCGGTCAACTGGTTGCTCTTCATCCTCTATGGGATGCTGCTCCAGAAGGACACAGTGCGGTTGGAGGGAATCGAGTGCGTGGTTCAGCGGAGGCGGATCCCGCGAGTGCATGGTGAGACAGGAGGGGCGATGTAGGCGACAGTTCGCCCTTGTTGTCCCAGGGCTGCCGCAGTCTGGCTTGGCCCACGGACAGAGATTGACGGAACTGCCGACGAGGGTGCATGGCCGTCTGCATTCGGTCCGTTCCTGCCGTTGGCGCCGACAGTGCATCAGGCAACCGGAGTCGCTGTCTCATGTCCCCACTATGCGCAGCATTCCGAGATCGTTGGCGTCTGGACCCACGGGTTTCTCATCTCCTTGCTTTCGATGGACCGTGCTTTATGGTACTCGCACCCTTCCGGTGCTAGGGTTCCCGGCGATTGGAGACAGACGTTCACAGTGGCGCAACATGGTGGCCTACCTGCGATGGAGCGCAGGCTTTCTGCCATGAGATGCGAGGGTTGACTTTGAAGAAGAGATGTGGACCGTCGGGGCCTGTTGCGTTGCCAGTTCTGAGGACGGGCTAGATGCATATCGCACACGTACTCCCAACACTCAACAGCGAATACGGCGGGCCGGTGAGCGCTGCCCTTGGGCTGGGTGAGGCGCAACGCAGACTCGGCCGGGTCCTGTCCTACTGGGCGACCGCGGACGACGTCCGTACGGGTGATCCTGAGATCCGGTGTTTCAGGCGGGCATGGCCCAGGCGTTGGTATCGTTCCCCAGACCTGGTGCGGGCCCTGGCAGCAGAGGCGCGGTCCATTGACGTCGGCCACATCTACGGGATCTGGGAGCATACCGCTGCATTCGGGGCGGCTGCCCTGTACAAGGCGGACGTACCGTACATCCTGCATCCCACCGGGGTCTTCACACACGCGTGGCGGTTCAATTCAATCAAGAAGCGGCTGTACATGGGCCTGCTCGCAGAGAAGATGGTCAACAGAGCAGCCTGTGTGCAGGCCGCGTCCCCCCTGGAAGCGGAGTCCCTGTCCAGATTGGATCTCAAGTCGCCCATCACCGTGATTCCCAACGGCGTGGATGTGGACACCTTTGAGCAGGTGCCTGGCCGGGGCGAGGCAGAGGCCCTGTGGCCTTGTCTGAGGGGGCGGGTCGTGGTCCTGTTTCTCTCCAGGATCAGCCCGGAGAAGGGCCTGGACATACTCCTTGCGTCCACTCGCCAACTCGTTGATCGGGGCTGCAGGGACGTTCTAATGGTCATTGCGGGCTCGGGTCAAACGAAGTACCTGGCCTGTGTGAAGGACATGGTTTCTCGGCATGATCTGGGGGCCCATGTGTTGTTCACGGGCATGGTCCAGGGACGCACGAAGCTGGCCCTGTATGCCCGGGCAGACGTGTTTGTCCTGCCCTCCTACTCTGAGAACTACGGGATTGTGGTCGCGGAGGCCATGGCGGCGGGTGTGCCTGTGCTGACAACCACGTGCACACCCTGGGGCGTGCTGCAGCAGATCGATGCAGGCAGACAGGTGCCTCCCGATGTCGGACCTCTTGGGGAGGCCCTTCTTGAGCTCGTACGCCTGTCTGCGGATTCGCGGGCGTCCATGGGGCGGCGTGGACGGCAGTTCATTCTCCAGGAGCACACGTGGGACGTGGCGGCCCGGAGGATGGCCACTGTGCACCGATGCATCCTGAAAGGCAGGGCGATCCCTGAATGCCCAGATCCGATCCCGCAAGGGGACCTGATCCAAGCAGAAGGGCAGCCTGCGCGGGCGGGCGGGGGGCTGTAGAAGCATGTACAGGGAACGGATCTCAATGTCTGATGGCGGCCGAGGACATGAGCCGATAACAGGTGTATGGGCCTCACAACGGAACAACAGGAAGGGATTCTAGCCACTGGCGTGGGAGAGCCTCATGAAGATATCCGTCGTGACAGTCAGTCTGAACTCCGCGAACACGATTGAGCGGACCATCCTGTCCGTGGTGGGCCAGGACTACGACCCCATCGAGTACATCGTGGTGGACGGCCGGTCCAAGGACCGCACCATGGAGATCGTCAGGGCCTACCGGCGGCACATCGAGCTGGTCATCTCCGAGGAGGACGACGGGATCTACGATGCCATGAACAAGGGGCTGCGCATGGCCACCGGCGACGTGGTGGGCTTCCTGAACAGCGACGACGAGTACGTGGACCGGAGGGTCCTGGGCAAGGTGGCCTCCAGGATCGAGGGCGGGGGGCTGGACGCGGTCTACGGGGATCTGGTCTACGTGGCCCGCCACAATCGCCAGAGGATTACGCGGCGATGGACGGCCGGGCCCTACCGGCCGGGCGGGTTTGCCCGGGGGTGGGTCCCGCCGCATCCGACCTTCTTCTGCTGCAGGGCAACCTACGAGAAGTACGGCGGCTTCAACCGGCAGTTCCGGGTCGCGGGCGACTTCGAGCTGATGCTGCGGTTCATCCAATGCCATCAGATCCGCCTGGGGTACATCCCGGAGGTGCTGGCCCGGATGCGAGCAGGCGGCAAGGCCAATACCCTGGCCGGGATGCTCAGGGGCCAGCGTGAGATCCGCCAGGCTTTCCGGGTCAACGGCCTGCCCTATCCCCTGCAGATCGCCGTGCGCAGGCCGCTCAGCCGCATCCCCCAGATCATCCGGGGCCACTGTGCCGCGGACACCCTTGCCAAGCCAGCGGAGATCCCGTCCAAGATCGAGGATGCCGTGGCACCGGTAGCGGAATAGGCGAGTCGTCCGTCCTTGGTGTGTGCTGCGCAGCCTCCGGCCTCGGCCGGGGGCCGGTCGGAGCCAAGTGAGAGAAAGGGGCGTGTTCCATGTCCAAACGAGCGATCTGCATTGGGATCAACAACTACCCCGGCACGGACAGCGATCTGTCCGGGTGCGTGAACGACGCCAAGGATTGGGCCAAGGTGTTGAGGGAGCGGGACTTCTCCGTCCAGACCCTGATCGACAGGCAGGCCACCGGCAAGGCCATGCGCGAGGCCATTGCGGATCTGATCACGCAGGCCAAACCAAGGGACACCGTGGTGGTCCAGTACTCCGGGCACGGCTCGTTTGTGCCCGATGAGGACGGCGATGAGCCGGACGGCACGGACGAGTGCCTGTGTCCCTACGACATCCGGTCCAAGGGCCCGATCACGGACGACGAGCTGTTCGATCTGTTCTCCGCTAGGGCCCAGGGCGTCAAGGCCGTGATGATTGCCGACTCCTGCCACTCCGGGACCGTGTCCCGGTTTGCGCCCATCCGCACGCCGTTCCCGGTCAAGGGCAGGCGGGTCGTCCTGGAGAGCGTGCGGTTCCTTCCGCCGGCCAACTTCCTCTCCAGGATCGACGCGGCCAAGCTCGGTCTTCGCAGGCGGATTCGGTCGTCCAACCCCCCTGGCCGGTATGCCGCGCTGCTCGTGGCCGGGTGCCAGGACACCGAGTACAGCTACGATGCCTACTTCCAGGGCAGGCCCAATGGGGCATTCAGCTTCGTGGCCCTGCGGTGCCTGAGATCCCTGTCGGCCAAGGCAACCTACCACGACTGGTTCAAGGCCATCCGCGAGGTGCTGCCGTCCAGGCAGTACCCCCAGACGCCGAACCTGTACGGCTCCAGCAGCCAGAAGCGGTGGAAGGCCCTGGGGTGAGGACCGGTCGGACCGTCGGACAGTTGGACAGTCGGACCGTCCGACGGGGTTTCTCCGTTCTTACCTTCCTACCTTCTTACGTTCCTACCTTCTGCGTTGTCCGTGATCCTCGGACTGTCTGACTGTATGGCCGACTGTCCGACAGTCTGACCGTTTCTCCAGTATCCCTCGCCACGGGCCTGCCTGTGCGGAATCCGAATGACCCTTCCTGAGACAGATCACGGCATACGGCCGGCCCATGCCGCACGGCAGGGGCGGTTGGTCCTGCTTCAAGGGGCTGTGCAGGCCCCGGGTCAAGGCGGGCGAGCCGCGCGTTCGGAGGGTCCGGTCTTGCCGGACCAGCGAGGTCTGCGCCTGCTCGTCCTGGCCCATGCCAACCGGACTGCAGGGCCTCGGTATGTGGCTCTGCATCTGATCCAGGCATTGGCCGGGTTGGGCCCGGAGTTCCAAGTCATCCCGGTCTTGCCGTCGCGATGCGGGTACGAGCAGATGGCGGAGCGGTGTGCACTCCAGCCTGTCTGGTTCGCGCAGGGCAGGAGCCGGGCCAAGAGGCTGTTCTTCGACACCATTGTGCTCCCGCGCATCGCCCGGCGCCTCCGGCCCGATGCCATCCTCTCGCTGGGGAGCATGGGCCTGCAGAGACCCCCAGCGCCGCAAGCCATTCTTGTGCAAGACCCCCACTTCGTATACTCGGGCTGGCACCATGGGGACATGGTGATGGCTGAGCGGGTGCGGTACTTTGTCCAGCGCAGACAGCTTCGATCCGCCATCGCCCGCTCCTGTCTTGTCTATGGCCAGACCCCCCTCATGCTCGAGTGGCTCCGCAAGACCCTGGACCTGGACGGCAGGCTCAAGGTCCTGCCCAAGTGCGTGGCCCCGCCGTCCATGGGTGCCGACATCGACACCGGGGCGGCCGGGGTCCTGGAGGCCCACGCGGACCGGTTCCGGCTCGTGTGTCTGTGCAGGTACTACACGCATAAGAACCTGGAGATCATCTGCGATGCGTTCGAGCAACATGGCGGGAGGCTGGAAGGGGCCGTGGTGTTCCTGACCGTCTCGGCGGATCACCACCCCCACGCCGGTCGCCTCCTGCGACGGATCGAGCGATCGGGCCTCTCGAACCGGATCGTGAACCTCGGGCCCATATCGGAGGGGGCCATCCCTGACTGCCTTGCCAGGTGCGAGGGGCTTCTCTTCCCCACGAGGATGGAGTCGTTCTCCGGGACCTATCTGGACGCCATGCAGGCCGGCCTTCCCATCCTGACCAGCGACCTGGACTTCGCCCACGAGGTCTGCGGGGATGCGGCGGCCTACTTCGACCCCACCTCGGCCCAGGGCATGGCCGAGGCGATCGTCCGCCTGCGCTGCGACCCCTCGCTGCGATGCCATCTCGCTGCCGCAGGACGGGAGCGGCTCCGGCGTGTCTACCCTCAGTCCTGGTCCGAGGTGGCGGCCCAAGTCGTCGCGGACCTCCAGGCCTATGTGCGAGTTGGGTGCAGCCCCATCCGGGCTCCAGTCCAGCCGGCCTGTGCGGACAGGTCCGGCCCCGGAGGCTCGCCGTAATGACGATCTCCGGCGGGTTGGAGACCCGGGTCTTGGACAAGGGCAGGGGCCGACCGGTTCCGGTCGGAGGCCGAGATCAGCCAGCGCTCTCGGTCATGCTCCTGAGCTTCACCCCAGGTGTGCGCGGGGGCGCGGACAGGAGCCTGCTGCTGCTGGTGGAAGGGCTGGTCCGAAGCGGGTGGCGGCCCCTGCTGGTCGTGCCGGCCGGGGGTCAGATGCAGGAAGAGGCTGCCCGGATGGGCGCGAGGGTGGAGGTCCTGGATCTGGTTCACTTCCGCGGTTGCAGGACCCGCGACTTCGCGAAAGGGCTGTGGCAGCTCCGGAGGGTCTGCGTGGAGAACCACGTGGACCTGATCCACTGCAATGCGTGGCCCGCACTCCAGTGGGTCGTGCCTGTTCGTGCCACCCTGCGTGTTCCGGTGGTCTGCCACTTCCGGGAGCGTCCGAGCCCGAAGAGGGGATGGGTCCACCTGCTGAACCGGAGCGATCGGATCATTGCCGTGTCCTCTGCCTCTCGGGACGACCTGATCCACGCCGGGGTGAAGGGGGCGAGGGTCGCTGTGATCCACAACGCCGTGGATCTGTCTCGCTACGATGGCGCAGGCGCGGATCCCTGCGAGGGTCACGGGCATGGACACGGGGCGGTTGTCGGCATGGCGAGCCGGCTTTCCGGCTGGAAGGGCCATGGCTTCTTCCTCAAGGCCGCTGCCCAGGTCGTCCAGGCATTCCCCCATGCCGAGTTCCCCATCGCGGGCGCGCCGGTGCGGGGTGAGGAGGCCTATGCAGCCGAGCTTGTGGCCCTGGCCGGCCGGTTGGGACTGGAGAGGCGAGTTCGGTTCGTGGGGCATCAGGAGGACATCGTGCCCTTCATGAAGTCCCTTGACGTCCTGGTCCTGACGTCCGATAGGGAGCCCTTCGGCAGGGTGTTGATCGAGGCCATGGCTGCCGCCAAGCCAGTGGTGGCGTTTCACGGGGGTGGCGTTGGCGAGGTCGTGGACCACGGATCGACCGGCGTGTTGGTCCCGCCCGGCGACATCGAGGGCCTGGCCCGCGCGATCCGGATGCTCCTGGCCGACCGGGCCCTGGCCCAGGCGATGGGCACACGGGGCCGCGCAAAGGTCGAGCGATGCTTCACCGCCGAGGTGCACGTCGATCGGATCCAGCGACTGTATCGATCGGTTGCCGGCGTTGAGGCAGGGCGTTCAGATCCGCGGGACGGGACGGACTTGTGAGCAGGCCTTTGCGTCCAGTCGTCTGAATCGCCTCCTGTGCTCCTTGTCCATGGGGCTTGTCGTCTGTCTGCTCTGGCTGTTGTCTCGTAGGAGCGCCTAACCAGATGCCGTCCGGGTCCGCGATCGAAGAGTACTACGACACACTCTCCGCACGATTCATCCGGGACTGCGTGTACGGGAATGACCGGGTCCGGTATCAGACGGCGTTCTTGTCCTCCGCGATCCCCCGAGGCGTTTCGAGTGTCCTGGTGGTCGGCTGTGGGGCGGGGCAGACCCCGTGGCATATCGCTCGGTGTTGTGCGAGGAAGGCCCATGTCCTGGGGATCGATATCAGCGGCGCCGCGCTGCAAATTGCCAGGGCGATCCACAGCCACCCTCGGGTTGAGTACCGCCAAGCCGACATCCTCAGGGACGCTGTGGAGGGACGCTGGGACGTTATCGTCCTGCCGGATGTCTATGAGCACATCCCCTTGGAGGACCGCGTTGCCCTGCACGAGGTGCTCTCCAGGCTGCTCTCGGACCGGGGGCGTGTGCTGCTGACGTGTCCCAGCCCGACCTACCAGGCATTCCTGCGAGAGAGGCATCCGGAGAAGCTGCAGATCGTGGACGAGACCGTAACCTTGGAGGACCTGGCGGATCTTGCCCGTGACTTGTCCGGCGCTCTGACTTTCTTCAACGTGGTGTCCGTCTGGAACAGGAACGACTATCTCCATGCGACGATCGAGCGAGGGGGCGAGCGATCCGGCCCGATCAAGGCACAGGAGAACGGCCCGATCCAACCGCTGCGAAGGGCCACTGGGCTCGTGAAGACCTGGAGGCGTTGCCTTCGTCGCTCCCACTTGGACAAGCCGGTCTTCTGGATGCGTCAGTGGAGGATCCGGAGGGCCCTGCAAAGGCTGGACAAGGGTGAATCGCCGGGTCGAGGACAGCCCCCTGCACGTTGAACCGGTTGTCCCACGGTGTCCAAGATGCGGATCGCAATCCTGGTCAGGCGGTTCCCAGTCCCTTCGGAGACGTTCATCCTCGATCAGGTCGCCGGCCTGATCCAGCGTGGGCACGATGTGGAGATCCTGGCCGAGTCCGGGCACGATCAAGAGGGGATCCGCCCGGATGCCGCAGAGGGGGCGCTGCTGGAGCGGACCCGGTACTCCGGGCCCGTGCCGGCCAACTACGCAGCGAGGCTTGCCAAGGGCCTTGCGATCTGGGTTAGGCACGCCCATGGAGACCGGCTTCATCTGCTCCGGTCGCTGAATGTGTCTCGGTTCGGCAGGCAGGCCGCTTCGCTGCGCATGCTGTATCGGGCGGCCTCCGTCGCGGGCGCGGGCCCGTACGACATCGTCCACTGTCATTTTGGGCCGAACGGGATCCTGGGAGCGGCCCTGCGCAGTGCAGGGGTCCTGACCGGGAGGCTCGTCACGTCGTTTCACGGCTATGATCTGACCCAGTTCGTCCGCTCGAGGGGGCCTGGCGCCTACGCCGGTCTGTTCGAGCAGGGGGACCTCTTCCTCCCTGTCAGCCGGCAGGGCAGGGACACCTTGATCCGGCTTGGGTGCGATGAGGACAAGATCGCGGTCCACCACATGGGAGTGGACTGCCGGGCCCTCGCGTTCAGGCCGGCCCCACCGCCCCAGGACGGACCGACCAGGATCCTGTCCGTTGCGAGGTTGACCGAGAAGAAGGGCCTGGAGTACGGGATCCGCGCGGTGGGCCGGGTCCTCCGAAGGGGCTTCGACGTGCAGTACAACATCGTGGGCGACGGCCCTCTGCGCGACCGCTGCGCGAGACTTATCGCGGAGTTGGATATCGGGCAGAGGATCCGCCTGCTGGGCTGGAGAGACAGGCAAGAGACAGTCCGCATGCTCAGGGAGTCCCACCTCTTCTTGGCCCCCAGCGTGACCGGTGCGGACGGGGACCAGGAGGGCGTCCCCGTTGCACTCATGGAGGCCATGGCAACGGGCCTGCCGGTTGTGGCCAGCCGGCACGCTGGAATCCCTGAGCTCGTGCAGGACGGTGTGTGCGGGCGTTTGGTGCCGGAGCGGGACGTGGATGGCCTGGCGGACGCACTAGTCGACCTTGTGGAGCACCCTGAGCTGTGGCCGGGGATGGGACAGGCGGGGCGGGCATGTGTGGAAGAGGACTACGACTTGGACAAACAGAATGACAGGCTGATCGATACCTTCAGGGGACTCCTGTGCGCGGCCTCGCGGCAGCCCTGTGGCGCGGGCTAGATCTCGCCTGAGTCAGGCAACTTATTCCGAAAAAGAAAGACGGCTGCCCAACACGGGCAGCCGTCTCTTTTTTGACCATTCATTGTGGTGGTCTTGGATCCGACTAGGCTACCTTCCTCCGCAGCCAACCCACAAGGCCGGTCCCCAGGCCGCTGAGCAGAAGGGCCCCGGGCGCCGGGATGGACGGTGCGTCGATGCGGGCCTCGATCGCGCCCCAGTTGTCGGCGTACGAGGTGTCCCAGCACAGGAGCTTGAGTGTCCCGGTGTCGCTCGCAGAATCGGTGTGAAAGTTGGTCCCGACGAGGAAGAAGTCTCCGTCGCCGATCTGGCCGACCATGGCTCCGTAGTTCGCGGTAAGACCATCTCGGGTCAGCGGGGCGAGTTCATCCAGACCGTCCGCATTGCAGACCCGAATGTCTCCTTCGCCATCGTCGTAGAGAGTCCACGTGTCCATCGGATGGCACAGGACCGTGAGCCAATCGCCCGCGTTCACCTGGATCCCCGTATCGTACGGAGCGAATCTCGTGTGCTCAAAACAGTTCACATTCTCCGTGACCATTGCATTGGCAGCGCCTGCAAGGGCCAAGACACAAAGCACAGTTGCCAGTCTCTTCATCTTTCTTCCTCCAAAACAAGTTCCGCTCATTCTGTTCATCTCGCGATTACTCCAGGTCACTAGACCAGAAGTTAGACACTTACCAAGTTTGTCACGCCGCCTGATGAAAGTACAACGCAGCCTACGCAAATTACCCAGCCCCCGCTGCACTGCAACCAATCAATGTCTGTATGTTACCGATCCGTGGCACCAATGTCAATAGTCTGGTCCCAAGTGGGTCCTGGCGCGGGCTAACGAACTGTGATCTTGCACAGGGTTCTGTGGAGGTCTTGTGTGGACCGTGGTCCAAAGAACGGGCTCCAGGGGCCATACTGGCCCCTTCTATAGGACGTACACCCTTGGTTGAGTCTCCTCCTCCCGGGCCCCTTCTTCCACATTTTTTTCTGTTCTTGAGTCTGTCGAAACCCGCGACAGAGGCATTGATCCCGGGCCCCTCGGCCAGGATGGCTCCCACTGAGAGGATCTCCCACCCAGGATGGGGGCAGTGGCCCGTGGGGTATCCCTCCAGCGGACGTAGGATCCGCGAAGAACTAAGCTAAACGTTTACCATCTCATCTTCGGGCCATCTTGGGCCGCTCCTCAATCACGAAATCCTCGACGTAGAAGGGCACTACGCCTCCGGTTTTGCTCAATCCTCGCGTCCCCATCTGACCCAAATCTGAGCGGCAAACCTTTACCTTATTCCTTCGCGGGTCCTTAGTTGTTCTGCACGGCACCCGGCACCTGGGCCTGGGACATGGACGGTCCGGCCCGGTCTTTGCTGTTGACCTACTGCGCGTGGATCCTACAATGACACCCGCGTGGGTGGGGGGCCTTTGTCGATCGGACGAAGGTGCGAGGGGATGGGTCGCCTTGCCGCGGCCTTTGTCTGGAAACGGCAGAATAGGGACTGCTGCTATGGGTCAAGGAGGTCCGGTTGTCCAGAGCCATCCGCGCAGGCCGCTCCGCGGTGCTTCCGAATTCCAAGTCGAACCCGGTGTCCAGAAGGCCCACGCCCTGCATGGAGTGCCGCTCCGTTTGGATCGCCCCGCGATCGTGCGGGCATCCCTCTCGAAGGCGGTCTGCGAACCCCGTGAGATCTCCGGGTTGCACGAGTTCTCGATCCGTGCGCTGGACGTCACGGGCGCGGTTCTCGTCCTGCTGCTGACTGCGCCCCTTTCGCTGCTCTTCTCCGTGCTGATCAAGATGTCCTCTCCAGGTCCCGTCCTTTATGTGCAGGAGCGGGTTGGAAGGGGGGGGAAGGTGTTCGCCCTGTACAAGTTCCGCAGCATGGTCGAGGATGCCGAGAAGCACGTGGGTCCGGTCTGGGCGAGCCAGAAGGACCACCGGGTGACACCCGTGGGAAGGGTGATGAGGAGGATGCGGGTGGACGAGCTGCCTCAGCTCATCAACGTGGTCAAGGGCGACATGAGCCTGGTGGGGCCCAGGCCCGAGAGACCGTTCTTTGTGGACCGGTATGAGGCCCTCCAGGGGGTCCGATTGGCGGTCCGACCAGGGCTCACGGGCCTGGCCCAGATCCGTGGGTTCTACGACCTTCGGCCCGAGCACAAGCTCAGGTACGACACCCTGTACATCCAGAACAGGTCCCTGCGGCTCAATGTGTCCATCCTGCTCAAGACCCTGCCCGTGGTGATCCGCAAGACGGGATGGTAGGAGAACGGGTCCCCCGTGCCGGGTTCCAGGTGTGAACCGGGGCTGCAAGGGACCGCGCACGGCAGAAGGGCGGGCCTGAACGGAGGGGCCGCGGGAGGCTATCCTCTGACCGCAGCCGGGGTCTCCTGGGTCTGGAACCGGGTCTTGGCCTGTCCGACCAGGTAGAAACTCCCTGTGATGACGATCAGATCCTCTCTGCCGATCGCGCTCTTGGCAAGGAGCAAGGCCTCCCCGAGGCTGGACGCGGTCTGGCACATCTTGTGCGAGATCTCCGAGAACCGCTCCGCCAGGTCCTGGGGGGATATGGCCTTGGGCGAACTGCTGCGCGTGAAGATGACCTTGTCCGCGCCGTACTGAACCTCGCGGAGCATGCCGTCCACGTCCTTGTCGCTGTTGCAGCCGAAGATCATCACCATCGAGTCGTACGGGATGTTCTGGCCCACGGCGTAGATCAGGGCCCGAATGCTCGCGGCGTTGTGCGCGCCGTCGACCATGATCCGGGGATCTTGGCAGATCATCTCCATGCGGCCCGGAAGGGTCACGTCTTGGAGGCCCTTCGCGGACTTGTCGTTGTCGGTCTCGAAGCCGCAAGACTTGAGTCGATCGAGCATGGCCAAGGCCAACCCGCAGTTGATGGCCTGATGGCGGCCGTGGAGCGGGACCCGCAGATGCTCGAACTTGCTGGTGGGCGTGCTCAGGCAGATCCGCGTGTGCGGGCCGTGTTCGCGCGAGGTCTCGAAGCGGAACGAGAAGTCGATGTCCCCTCCCGTCACGCTCAGGGGGGCCTTCACGGCCAGGGCCTGGGTCTTGAGGACCTTCATGGCCGAGGGATCTTGCTCCACCGTGACAATCGGGATCCCGGGCTTGAAGACCCCGGCCTTCTCCCTGGCAATGCCGTCCAGGGTGTCCCCCAACTGCTGCTGGTGGTCGATGCTCAGGCTGGTGATCCCGATGACCTGGGGACAGATCACGTTGGTGCTGTCCAGCCGTCCCCCAAGGCCCGTCTCGATGACCGCGATGTCCACCTCCCGGTCCACGAAGTACAGGAAGGCGATGGCCGTCATGATCTCGAAGAACGTCGGGGGATCACCCTTGGCGGCCAGCCTCTCGATGGGACTGTGCACGCGGTTCAGGAGACCCAGCATCTCCCGGTCGGTGATCATCCGGGAGTTCACCGTGATCCGCTCGTGCAGGTGCACGACGTGAGGCGAGGTGTAGAGACCGACCGTGTAGCCGTTCGCCTCGAGCATCCGGGCGAGCATGGTGGCCGTAGACCCCTTGCCCTTGGTCCCTGCCAGGTGGGCCGTCCTGAGCTTCTTGTGCGGATTGCCCACCAGCGCAAGGAGGTTCTCCATCCGGTCCAGGCTGAACGTGGTCACGTTGTACCGAACTCGCCCTTCCTTCTCGTAGTCGGTCTTCTTGAAGAGATAGTCCATGGCCTGGGCGTAGCTGTGAAAAGCCCTGGCAGGCTTGACCTTGGCGAGCTTGGATGCAGACTTCTGCTGTGCCTGTTTCCTTCCTGCTGTCCTTATTCCTTTTTCCATGAGCCGCATACTCTAGCAGATTACGGGACACAAGTCAACGCCTCTCATTCCGGCGATCTCCGGTTGGGTGCGTTGCAGGTGCCTCTTCTTCATTAAACCCTTGTTAGAAAATGACCTAGAGGGTTTCCACGGGCTTGATCGCATCGGGCTCGGCGGCTTGTCCTATAAGTTCTGGCTGCGGGAAGATGCCGATTGGCTTATGCAGGGGCCGCGCCGATGGTCCGTGATCAGACCTGTTCTATACGAGCGGGAGCGGCCTTTGTTTGCAGTCTCCGGACCGGGTCCGGGTCGCGCAAGGGCCGCTACCGGGCCCCCTTGGCCTTGCGGATGGGCCTTTCCTGAATGAAGCGGCCGATGTTCCGCACTGCCTGGCGGAGCCTTTGCTCGTTCTCCACAAGGGCGATCCGCACGTACTTCTCGCCGTTTTCGCCAAAGGCCCTTCCCGGAGAGACCACGACCTCGGCGTGCTCCACCAGGTCCTGGGCGTAGTCGATGGTCCCCTTGCCCCTGAGGTGTTCATCCGGGATCCGGGCCCACACGAACATGGAGGCCCGGGGCTTGTCCACGGACCAGCCGATCCGCCGGAGTCCGTTGCACAGCACGTCCCTGCGGGACTGGTACTTCTTGTTCTGGGCTTCGATGTCCTTGTCGCAATGGCGCATGGCGATGATCCCGGCGATCTGGACCGCCTGGAAGATGCCGTAGTCGTAGTACCCCTTGATGGTGGCCAGGTAATTGACCATGTCCTTGTTGCCCGCCACGAAGCCGATTCGGAAGCCCGCCATGTTGTACGGCTTGCTCAGCGTGGTGAACTCCACGCCCACGTCCTTGGCCCCCTTGGTGGCGAGGAAGCTGGGGGCCTTGTACCCGTCGAAGCAGGTCTCACCGTAGGCGAAGTCGTGGATGACGGCCAGCTTGAACCGCTTGGCCAGTTCGACGACCGGCTCGAAGAACCCCTCGTCCACGGTCATGGCCGTGGGGTTGTGCGGGTAGTTCAGGATCAGGAGCTTGGGCTTGGGGTACAGGTGCTCGCAGACCATGGTGATGGTATGCAGGAACGCCTCGTCGTTGCCCAGGGGCACCGTGATGACGTTTGCGCCGGCCAGGGCCACACCGTAGTTGTGGATGGGGAAGGCGGGGTCGGGCACGATCGCCGTATCGCCCGTGCCCAGCAGGGCTAGGCACATGTGGCTGAATCCCTCCTTGGACCCGATGCAGGCCAAGACCTCGGTCTCGGGATCCAACTCCACGCCGAACTTCCGCGCATACTTGAGGGCCACCTCCTTGCGGAGGTTCGTGATGCCCTTGGAGGCGCTGTACCGATGGTTGCGGGGGTCCAGGACCGCCTCGCAGAGCTTGTCCACGACGATCTTGGGGGCCCCGTCCGTGGGGTTGCCCATGGCCAGGTCGATGATATCCGCGCCCTGCTGGCGCTTGGCGAGCTTCAGGGCATTGAGCCCGGCGAACAGGTAGGGAGGCAGACGCGTGATCCGCTGCGCGGGTTCAATCTTGAACGTTGACGCTGACCTTGACATGGCCGTATCCTGAAAAAAGAAACCAGTCTGATTCGAAAGGACGCGGCGAAACAGTCTACATAGGCTGCCCAGATCTGCAAGCCGAATCCCGGTGGGATCGTCCCATTTCCCGTTATCGACAGGCGGGCCTCTGGCCTGGAACGGATTGGGGCACTCGCCCCGGTGTTGCGGGCCGAGCAGCTCGTGGCTGCGACACAACCTTTGCCAGGTGAACCGCACGTCCATATAATATTGCCGCTTCAGATGGTTCCTGCACGTGGCGCCCGGAGGGCGACTCGATGCGGCCGTCCAGGGTATGAGGATGCGACTATGCCATACCAGAACAGACGGGGCCGGAAGTCACTCCATGTCGCGCTGGTGTACAACGCCGATGCAGGGGTCCTGCCCGAGACGCCCGGGGATCGCGGCAGCACGGCCGACCTCAGGCGGATGATCCGTGACATGGCCCGCACGCTGAGGTCCTTGCGGCACCGTGTGACCGTGCTGCCGCTGGCCCACGACTTGGCCGGCTTCCAGCGGAAGCTGCGGCGTCTGTGCCCCGATGTGGTCTTCAACCAATATGACGACGTGGTGCACGGTGCCCTGTATGAGATGCGGTTTGCGGCCATGGTGCCCATGATGGGCTTTCCCCTCACCGGATCGCCGGCCCTGGCCCTGGGGCTGAGCCGCTACAAGCACATGTGTGCCACACTCCTGCAGGGCACGGGCATCCCCGTCCCCCCCTGCACGGAGCTGCTGGAGCGGGTGGGGGACGTGGACCGGCACGAATGGAGATTCCCTCTGATCGTTCAGCCCGGGCAGGAACACGCGGGGATCGGTCTGGACCGGAACTCGGTCGTGCATTCGAAGGTCGCACTGCGCCGCCAGGTGCGCCACATCCTGCAGACCTACAGCCAGCCCGCGCTGGTCCAGCACTTTCTGCCCGGCCGTGAGTTCAACGTGGGCATTGTGGGGGGAAGAAGGCCCCGCGTGATGGCCCTGGCGGAGGTCCACTACGCTGAACTGCCCCCGGACATCCCGCCCATCATGTCCTATGCCGCCAAGTGGATTGAGAACTCGGTGGAGTACAAGAAGACGTCCGTGATCTGTCCCGCTATCGTGGAGCCCGATCTGTCCCGCCAGCTCCATGACATCTCGCTCCGGGCGTTCCGAGCAGTCAGGGCCTGGGGCTACGGCCGGGTCGATATACGGCTGGACGAGGCCGGCCAGCCCAGGGTCCTCGAGGTCAACTGCAACTCCTCGCTGGAGGAGGGCGTCAGCCTGGCCCGCTCTGCCGAGAAGGCGGGGATCACCTACCGGCAGCTGCTCCAGATGATCATCGACGCGGCCCTGGAGGAGCCGCGATTCGACGTCCGCGTCCCCATGGGGCTCGGACGGGTCCCGGTGCAGGGGTAGCCCGCATTTCTCACGAGAACGCAGCAGCCGGACAACAGGACCGCTCAGAACCGAAGGCTTGTGAGGAATGCGGGTTAAGCCGTGCGCCGGCACCTCCTGGCCAGGCGCCGGTAGTGCTCGGCCAGAGACATGGTCAGCCGTGACACCGGTTCCGCGAGCCTCCCTCGCGTGCGCTTGGGCTCCTGATCGCGGATCCGCCGCATCAGACGATCGACGTACCGCAGTTTGCGGATGGCCGGCCAGGACCGGTACTTCCGGCGCCAGCCGGAGCGAGGGGTCAGCCAGACCGCGAAGGTCTCCGCGAAGTCGTCATCCGGATGCTTCTGCGCGTAGGTGTACCCGTGGGGGGAGCTGCAGATGTGCCGGACGAAGCTCCGGCTCTGCGGCTTGGGCCGGAAGGACTCCCGATACGGCTTGGAGAACACGCCGAATCGCTCGCTCCAGCCCGGCTCTTCCCACAGGCGGAAGGCGTAGTTGATGGCGTGCCCGGTCTCGTGCCGCAGGATCTGCATCACCGTCTCGGTGTCTTCCAGGCCTCCGGTCAGCTCCCGCTCGAGACGGCCGAGCTGCTTGCTGGCCAGATAGAACGGGACCCCGATGACCGGCACCCTGTCCGGGCAGCCCCACGTGTCGCTCAGGTACACGCCGGGCGTGTAGTCCAGCCCCTTGGCGGACAACTCCCTGCGGAGCTGGCGGATGAACGGTTCGAGGGGCGATCGCTCGACCCGGAGGCCCAGGTCGCAGATCCGTTTCCCAAGCAGCCTCTTGCGTGTGGCCTGCCAGCCATCCGACTGGGTCCGTGCCTGGTACGCGGATCCCTGTCTGCCGTAGCCATATGCAGTCATCTGACTATTCCTTACTCTCCGGCCGTGCGTGCGGGGGCGATCATCTAGGGGACACAACTGTTCAGTTCAGTGCCTGCCTCCAGCGCCATGCAGGTGGGCTATATGCTACCTCACCTGCCTGTGGATTTTCAAGGTCATCTGGAGAAATGTGTTTAAATTGCTTTCGAAAAAGGAGTTAGGATCAGAAAGTCGGGCTGGGCAGCCCCTTCGCAGATGCGGCCGCCACCCCCGGTGCCGCCTGGCTCATTCCCACTCGATGGTAGCGGGGGGCTTGCTCGACACGTCGTAGACCACGCGGTTCACGCCGCGGACCTCGTTGATGATCCGGCTGGCGATCGTGGCCAGCACCTCGTAGGGGATCCTGGAGAAGTCCGCTGTCATGAAGTCCGTGGTGTCGACCACGCGGAGGGCGATGACGTTCTCGTAGCTCCGCTCGTCCCCCATGACGCCCACGGTGGACACGGGCATGAGCACGGCCAGGGCCTGCGAGGTCTTGCGATACAGTCCGGCCGCGCGGATCTCGTCGATCAGGATCTCGTCCGCGGCCCTCAACGTCTCCAGCCTCTGGGGGGTGACCTCGCCGATCACCCGCACGGCCAGGCCCGGACCGGGGAACGGATGCCGCCACACGATGTCCTCGGCCAGGCCCAGGTACTCGCCCACGAGCCTGACCTCATCCTTGAACAAGTCCCGCAAGGGCTCGACCAGCTCGAATCCAAGCTCCGCGGGCAGCCCGCCCACATTGTGGTGGAGCTTGATGTTGGCGGCCGGATTGCCGTCCTTGGACCCGGACTCGATGACGTCCGGATACAGGGTCCCCTGGGCCAGGAACCGGGCGTCCGGGATCTTGGCTGCCTCCCACTTGAAGGCCTCGATGAACTCCCTGCCGATGATCCGTCTCTTCTGCTGGGGTTCGGTCACGCCGGCCAGGGCGTCCAAGAACCGCCTGGACCAGTCCACCACGCGCAGGTCCATGCGGAAGTGGCCGCGGAACGTGGACTCCACCCCATCCCGTTCGTTCCTGCGGAGCAGGCCGTTGTCCACGAAGATGCAGGTCAACTGGTCCCCCACGGCCCTGTGCACGATCGACGCGGCCACCGCGGAGTCCACACCGCCGCTGAGCCCGCAGACCACGTGGGCCTTGCCCACTTGGCGGCGGATCCGGTCCACGGACTCGGTCACGAAGTCGCTCATCCGCCAGTCGCCCGTGCATGCGCAGATGTCGTACAGGAAGTTCCTGAGGACCACCGCCCCCTTGGGGGTGTGGGCGACCTCGGGGTGGAACTGGACGCCGTAGAACCGCTTGGCCCTGTGCCGCACTGCGGCATAGGGGCAGGTCCGTGTTCCGGCCAGGTTGTCGAAGGCCGGGCCCAGGCTCTGGACCTGGTCGCCGTGGCTGGCCCAGACCCGGGTGGTGTCCGGCATGTGGGCGAACAGGTCTGCCTTGTCCAGGATCGTCAGGTCTGCGCGGCCGTACTCCCTGTGCTGGGCGGGCAGGATGCGGGCCCCCAGGATCTGGCAGCCCAACTGCATGCCGTAGCAGATCCCCAGGATCGGAACGCCCAGGTCGAACACGGCCGGGTCGCAGAGGGGGGCCCCGGGCTCGTACACGCTGGCAGGCCCCCCGGACAGGATGATGCCCTTGAGGGGCAGCTTCGACAGCTCCGCGGCGGGTACATCCGCCCTGAACAGGCGGGAGAGGCAGTTGTGCTCGCGGACCCGCCGTGCAATCAACTGCCCGTACTGGCTGCCGAAGTCCAGGATCGCGATCAACTGATTAGCCATGCCCGAATGCCCCATCCGGCGGAGCCGGAGACGGAGGAGGACTCACGCCGCCTAGCTCTCGAGGGGTACGGTCCCCGAGTAGTTGGGGGCCTCCCGGGTGATCAGGATGTCGTGTGGGTGGGATTCGCTGACCGAAGCTGCGCTGATCCGAACGAACCGTGCGTCCCTGCCCAGGGCCTCGATCGTGCGGGTCCCGCAGTAGCCCATGCCCGCGCGCAGCCCGCCGACCAGTTGATACACATACTCGCCCAGCGGTCCGCGGTAGGGCACGCGGCCCTCCACGCCCTCGGGGACCAGCTTGCCTGCGTCCGTTGCGCTGCTCTGCCCGTACCGCTCCGCGGACCCCCGCACCATTGCGCCCAGGGATCCCATGCCGCGGTATTCCTTGAACTGCCGGCCCTTGTAGATGACCAGTTGGCCCGGGCTTTCCTTGAGGCCCGCGAACAGCGACCCCAGCATCACGCTGGAGGCCCCTGCGGCCAGGGCCTTGGTGATGTCGCCCGAGTGGCGGATGCCCCCGTCCGCGATGACCGGGATGTGGTGTTTGGAGGCGACCGCCGCGCAGTCCATGACCGCGGTGACCTGGGGGACCCCCGCCCCGGAGATGATCCGTGTGGTGCAGATCGCGCCGGGCCCGATGCCGACCTTGACCGCGTCCGCCCCGGCTTGGATGAGGTCCTCGGTCGCCTCCCCGGTGGCGATGTTGCCCGCGATGACCTGGATATCGTGCTTGGCCTTGACGGCCTTGACGGTCTCGATCACGTTTCGCGAATGGCCGTGCGCGGTGTCCACGACGATGAGATCGACGTCGGCATCCACCAGGGCGGCCACGCGTTCCTGGTCATGCACGCCCACCGCAGCCCCCACCCTCAGCCTGCCCCGCTCGTCCCTCGCGGCCTTGGGGTACTGCTCGACCCGGTCGATGTCCCGCATGGTGATCAGTCCGGCCAGCTCGCCATTGGGATGGACCAGCAGGAGTTTCTCGACCTTGCGCTCCTGGAGGATGCCCTTGGCCTGCTCCAGGGTCGTGTCGGCCGGTCCGGTGACCAGGTTGGTCTTGGTCATCACCGAGCCGATCTTGACATCGTAGTCCTTGAGGAACTTCAGGTCCCTTCGGGTGAGGATCCCCACCAGCTTCTTGCGCTGGATGATGGGGATGCCGGAGACGTTCTGCTCCTGCATGACCTCGAGCGCCCGCTGCACCGGATCGGTGGGAGAGAGGGTCACCGGGTCCAGGATGACCCCGTGCTCGGACCGCTTGACCTTGGCGACCTCCCGCCTCTGGGCCTCGATGGACAGGTTCTTGTGGATGATCCCGATCCCGCCCTCCTGGGCCAGGGCGATGGCCAGCGCGGACTCCGTGACCGTGTCCATGGCCGCGGACACGATGGGGATGTTGATCTTGATCTTCCGGGTCAGGAGGGTGCTCGTGTCCACCTCGCCGGGCAGGAAGTCGCTCCTGCCCGGGATCAGGAGGACGTCGTCAAAGGTGATACCCTCTGCCACGATCCTGCGATGGTCCATCCTTCGCTCCTACAATCCTGCACCCCGGCCGGGGGCTGAAGGGGGGCTACTATACCCGTGTCGCGCGGGGGAGTCAAACCATTTTGGCATCCTGCGAGGGGCCAGGCCCATTGTCCGTGGACCGGGCGGAGAGTACAGGCGAAAAAAATCTCCGCGCGGTCGTGGAAATCCCCTTGACATAAAAGTTACATATGTAACACTAATGAATGTTACATCTGTAACTTTACTGGGAGCCGATCATGGGCAAGACGCCTCGAATCTCCGAGTCCGAGTGGGAGGTCATGAAGGTCCTGTGGGAGCAATCCCCCCTGACCGCCAATGCGATCGTGCAGATCCTGTCCAAGAAGACCCCCTGGCACCGCGAGACCATACGGACCCTGATCCACCGCCTGGTCCAGAAGGGGGCCGTGGCCTACAAGAAGGAAGGCCGGCAGCACCAGTACTATCCCTGTGTGGGGGAGGCGGAGTGTACCCGCGCAGAGGCCCGGTCCTTCCTAAGGCGGGTCCGCGTCAGTGCAATCGAGCCCATGCTGGCTGCCTTCGTGGAGGAGCACCGGCTCTCTGAAGAGCAGATCACCCGTCTCAAGCAGATCCTGGACGGCCAGGACCTGGGCGACAAGGAGGGTAGGGCCAAGAGGCACACACCCTGAGCAGATGGGGAGACCATGGAAGCCTTGAGCATGAACCTGACTGCGTTCTGGCCATGGCTGCTGAAGACCACCCTTCAAGGCAGCCTTCTGGCCGTCCTCATCCTCTTGATCAGGACCATCCTCGGGGACAGGCTCCCGGCCCGCTGGCACTACGGCCTTTGGCTCGTACTGCTGGTGCGTCTGGCCCTGCCCTGGGCGCCGCAGAGTCGGGTCAGCCTCTACAACCTGATTCCGGGATGGCCTTCTGTGTCCGGCTTGGCTTGGGACCAACAGGGCGAAGGCCCCCCGCGTGCGGTCCTTCCCATGGCAGGACCTCCAGGGCAGCAGGGCCGGCCGGACCGCCCGTCCGCAGGGGACCAGGCCGGTGTCATCGAGCCGGCCGAGCGTGGGCCTGCAGGTCCTGCGTCTGCCGGCCCCTTGGCGGGTTCGAATCCGGCCTCCGAAGGGCCGTTCCCAGGCCTGGGCGATCAGACCGCAAGGACTGGCGCATCGATCATCCGTCTGCTGCCCTGGCTCTGGCTCTTGGGCGCCGCGTTGCTGGCAGGGACCATCTCGATCAGGAGCTGCAGACTGTGGCGCGCGGTCCGGTCCGAGCGGCCTGTGACCGACCAGCGGATCTTGGATCTCCTGGAGGACTGCAAGATGCAGATGCGGGTCCGGACCCTGGTGGCCGTGGTCGTTACGGACAGGGTCCACACACCGGTCCTGTTCGGCTTCTTGCGGCCCCGCATCCTGTTACCGCAGGGCCTGGTCGAGTCCATGGACATGGACGACCTCGAGTACGTGTTCCTTCACGAGTTGGCCCACCTCAAGCGCCTGGACATCTACACAGGGTGGCTGGTCTGCCTGGTGCAGGTCCTGCACTGGTTCAACCCCCTGGTCTGGCTGGCGTTTCGCCGGATGCGGGCAGACCAGGAATCCGCGACGGATGCCCTGGCCCTGCGGGGGTTGAACGCAGGCGAACCGGTCCGGTACGGCCAAACGATCATGAAATTGCTCGAAGGATTCTCCCAGCGACAATATTTGCCCTCCGTAGCTGGGATCCTTGAGGATACCTCTCACATCGAAAGGAGAATTCACATGATTGCCAGATTCAATCACTCTTCACGCAGACCGCTGCTGGCCATGGTGCTCCTGGCCGTTCTGGGGCTGATCACCTTGACCGATGCACAGAACAAGTCGCAAGGCGGCGAGCCTGCATCCAGGCCCGAAGAAGAGACGGGCTTAGCGCCGGACAGGAGTGCGCCTGTCGCGCCGCAGGTGACCGGTGGGTCTGCGACCGAAACGCCCTCTCTCGGCGGGGGACTCGTCGCACGCCGGGTTCTCGCAGACGCCTCCGGCATCGGTGAGGTCTTGACCGCGGATGGCAAGTACATCAGCAGCAATATGGACCGGAGCACGGGTGACGTGGTCCAGTTCGAAGTTGCCAGCGGACAGAGGACGCGAATCACGAATAGGGGGCCCTGGACCGAGACTGACAAGTCCTACGAGAACCAAGCGTTCTCACGCGACGGAAAACAAATCGCGTACAACGTCGAAAGTTCCGACCCGAATACGAAGGCTTGGGTCTTTCAAGTGCGGATTAGAAACCTGGATGGTTCGCGCCTTCGCACGCTCTACAAAGACTGTTACGCCTACCCCTTGGACTGGTCGCCTGACGCAGGATCCATCCTCGCACTTCGCGATCGTAACAAGGCGACTGAACTGACGGTGATCTCGACGGCGGACGGCTCGGTACGCGTCCTGAGGAGTATTACTTCGGGCTGGTTCTCGTTTCAAAGGGCCAGTTTCTCGCCCGATGGGCGATTTGTTGCGTTCAGTTTGGTGCGTGAGGGGAACCCACCCAATGGCGACGTCTTACTGATGACCGCCGATGGCCGGAATGAGGTCGTTGTTGCCGGGCATCCCGCGGAGGATCGACTGCTTCGATGGACACCGGACGGGAGAAGCCTGGTCTTCCTCAGCGACCGCTCAGGGACATGGGACATCTGGACCGTCCACATCACCGGGGGGAAGCAGCAAGGGGAACCAGAACTGCTGAAAAAGGACTTCGGCTATGATTCAGAGGTTCTTGGCTTTGCACCCGACGGCTCCCTTTATTACAAGACTCAAACGTATTTGGGTTGCCTCTACCACGGTGAGGTCGACCTTGAAACCGGTAAGATACTCGTGCCACCCGCGCCGGTCACGACGCGGTATACCGGCCCAGTGGCACAGCCAACATGGTCACCCGACGGCAGGAACTTAGCCTATCTTTCACACCCGGGTTTCATCGGTCTCGGAAACAACATCCTCACGATCCGGTCGGCCGCCACCGGGGAAGAGCGCTTTCTGTCGCCGCGTCTTCGTTACGTTAACCAGATCTGCTGGGCGCCGGACGGCCGTTCCGTCATCGCGGTCGCGATTACGGGGACGGGACTTGGAATCTTCCGAATTGATACTGAAACAAGCGGGATCACTAAGTTGACAGATGGAGGTTTGGCCCCCCATCTCTGCCCGGATGGGAAGACCCTGGTGTTCGTGAATGGGGAAACAGGGAGGCCGGGGCCAATCATCAGGAAACGCAACCTCGACACCGGTGAGGAGTCGGAACTTGTCCTGATAAGGGGAATCATCTACGACCTCTCGCCGGACGGCCGGGAAGTGGTGTTCCAGGTGGGCGATGCTGTAAAAACCGTGTCCCTCAACGGAGGCCAGCCGCGGGAACTGTTTCGCGGTTTGGCGCAGCGGCACGCCGGGCTGAGTTGGACGAGAGACGGCCGTTACATCATCGCCGAGGCAACCGGTACCGCGAGCAGTGAAATCTGGCGGGTTCCGGCGCAGGGCGGGACGCCGCTGAAGCTGGACCTCGCCGTTCCCAAAATGAACGACTTCACGCTTAACCCGGACAACCGCCGCTTTGCGTTCAGCGTCGATGAGGGGTCCAAGAGCGAGCTCTGGGTGATGGAGAACTTCCTGCCGGCGGGCTCGCCGGTAAGTCCAAAGTAACTGGTATTTGACTCTTTCCAGTCACAGACTGCGTGTGGCATTGCCCTCAGACCGTTCTTTAGGAGATGGATGTGGAGGAGGCGGTACAAGGGTAGATACAGGGCTGAACGCACCCTAGGGCGGCCAGGCCTCGAGTGAACGGGGAGTGGCCGCCCCTGTTTCATGCCTTGGCACACGGTCGCCAGTGCACATCCTAAGGCTTTGTCAAAACAAGGGATAGAGGTAACCCAGTCCGCATAGCCATCTGCCCTCTCGACCTCGGTGGAACTGCAGATTCTGATCAAGAAACAGAAAATAATCTTGCCTTCTCTAATATAATCGAATATAGTCACCACAAATAGAACAAAGGAGACGCTGGCATGGCCACATCGAAGACAACACGGGGGCGGAGAAGGAAGAAGACCACGGACCTGACCGAGGCGGAGTGGGAGATCCTGAAGGTCGTGTGGAAGGAGGAGCCCTGTGCAGCCGGGACCGTTCAGGAGGCCTTGGCCCAGAGCAAGGACTGGGCCTATGCCACGGTCAAGTCCACCATGGACCGCATGGTGGAGAAGGGCTTCCTGGAGATCACGCGGATCCGCAACCTGCAGTTGTTCAGGTCATCCATAAGCCAGGTGGATGCCAAGAGGGGGGAGCTCAGGAAGCTGCTCAGGCGGGCCTTTGACGGGGCGCTCACACCCATGGTGCAGTTCCTGATCGAGCACGAAGGCCTCTCCAAGGAAGAGGCGTCCGGTCTTCGCAGGCTCGTGAACAAGTCCGACGGCAAGAAGGGCTGAGTTGAGACCATGAGGGAATGGGAGACCCCACTATGAACCCGCTCATCGATGCCTGCATAGGCGGCCTGAATGCGGCCGGCCGCGTGTTCTACGGCTACGCCGCTGCGGTTTCCGTCCAGTGCGCCATCCTGGTAGTCGTGCTGTTCGCGGCGGACCTGTTCCTGCGGAGCTGGGTGCGTGCGGTGGTTCGGTACTGCATTTGGCTGCTCGTGCTTGTGAAACTGGTCTTGCCTCCGACACTTGCCCTGCCCACGGGGATAGGGTATTGGGTGGGCGCCCGGCTCCCCGGTGCCGGGCCCCATCTAGGCGTTTCCTCTCCGGCCGTCCTTGAGGCTGAGGGCCGGCCCGGCCTCGCGGAACCGCCCATGGCAAGAGAGGCCGCCCCCAGGGGGCCTTCCTCCGGACAGGAGACGGCCTCAGTCTCGCTCGAACGTGTGTCTCCTGGGGTGACCCGGCTCACGTTGCCGGGGATTGTCTTCCTGCTCTGGCTTGTGGGCGTCCTTGCGTTTGCCGCCCTGCTCGTCCAACGCCTGAGGTTTGTCAGGGGGCTGATGGCCTTCAGCAGCCCAACCGATCCGCGTTTCCAGCAGATCATGGAAGATTGCGGCAGGCTGCTCGGCATCCGCCGGGAGATCGAGCTGCGGGCCTCAGGGACGATGTCGAGTCCTGCCGTGTGCGGACTCCTGAGACCCGTCGTGCTGGTCCCGGCCAGGATCCTCGAGACGGTCTCACAGGACGGACTCAGGGCGATCCTCATCCACGAGCTGGCCCACATGCGGCGGGGCGACCTGTGGGTCAACACCTTGCAGACCCTGCTCCAGGTCATCCACTTCTACAACCCCTTTGTGTGGCTGGCCAATGCCGTGATCCGCAGGACCCGCGAGGAGGCCGTGGACGAGACGGTCCTGGTGGCCCTCGGCGGGCGGGCTCGGGACTACAGCACCACCCTCATCGACATCGGCGAGATGGCCCTGTGGAGGGCCGATCTCGGTCTGCGCCTGATCGGCGTTGCAGAATCAGAGAGGATCTTGCGCTGGAGGATCAAACACATGTTGACGCGACCGATACCAACGAGTGCGAGGGTGGGTCTTGTGGGGTTCCTGGCCCTGGTCGTCATGGCGGCGATCCTGCTGCCCATGGCCTGTGTCGAGAGGTCTGGGCCGGGCGCAGACCTGACGACCCAGGCAGGGGCAGAGAGAACGCAGGCGAGTTCACTGTCAGAGAGCAGGGAGGTGGGTCTTGGCGGGGACGGCAACGTGTTCGTGGACCCGAACACCGGGGTCCGGTTCACGCAGTTCAAGACCCTGGCCGGGCCCTATGACGTTAAGCAACCGGGGTTTCTTTGTGTCTCACCGAGTGGAAGGTTCCTGCTTGACCTCGTGCGTGTGATCCCGCTGGATGGCCGCGAGCCCTTCGATCTGGTGGACATGCCCGGCGCGGGTAACCAAGGATCTCTGTCGCCTGATGGCCGAAAGGTGGTCTTCTTCTGTGACTACGCCTTGTGGTGGATCGAGATCGATCCGGACACCGGGCGGCCGGCGGGTTCGCCTCGGAAACTCCTAGACAAGCAGATGTCTGCTATACGCGGCTGGTCCCACGACTCCCGGAGGATCATGTTCGTTAGGACAGACAGGCAGCCTGGTGACGCGCGTGTACGGAGCTGGTGGACCCTCAGCCTAGAGGGCGGCGAACCTTCCCCCCTGACGGATCCATACAGTTTTGGCCTCCTGTCGCCCGACGGCAAGTCAGTGGCCTTTGAAGCGAGGGCATCCACGGACGGTTATTCGCGTGCTTCCTCCGCCTCCCTCCTCGTGAGACCGGTAGCTGGTGGAGAGGCCAAGAAGGTCCTTGATGGCGGACCCAACATGTCTCCCGTGGCCTGGTCAAGCGATAGCGAATGGCTGGTATCGAGCGCCTGGGGAGGTCTCGAGTTCATTCGCATCGCGGACGGACGCCATGTGCAGGTGACCACGCCGGGCAATCTGATTGGCGGGCGTCGACTTGGAGAGAAGTTGCTTTTCTACGAGGATTCCTACCAGAGCACGATCTCGGTGAAACTGCTTTCTGTCGCCGGCGGTGCACCTGCGACCATTGGATGGCCCAGCCTTTCCTTCCGTGGAGGGCCCGGCAATCCCTGGTGGGCCCAAGACTCGCGCAGCATCGTGATAGAGGGCACGCGAGGAGAAGACCAGTGGGGCCTTTGGGTCGTTCCCCTGGATGGGAAGGACCCCAGGCCGCTGGCGATCGACACCCCGCTGTGTCGAAACGCGCAGATTAGGCTTCTCTCTCCTGACGGCAGCCACCTCCTGCTCGTCACGGGGGAACAAGAGGGCGATTGGGACCTTTGGACGGTGCCCATATCCCTGACGCAGATGAGGTCCACCGGCCCTGCGGTCAGGATCTTCGGGGGGATGGTTCCACCGGTCCGCACATGGCAGGCAGTTCAGGATGGCTGGTCGCCGGATGGGAGCAAGATTGTTTTCGTCCACAACTGGGATATCTGGGTGGCCGGCACCGACGGCAAGAACGTCCTGCAACTGACGAAAACGCCCGAAAAGGAGGGACTGCCCATCTGGTCGCCGGACGGCAAGATGATTGTCTTCCGCACTCAGCCTTCGGGCTCGACGCAGGTTGGCGCCGAGACAATACACCTGCGGCTTCACGTTGTGCCAGCCTCCGGAGGCGAAGCAAGGGTGATCGCGGATCTTCCACGCGCCGCTGGGGTTGGTTTCTCGCGATACACATGGTTCCCCGATGGCAAAGAAGTAACAGTAGCCTGCGGAGAAGACGGAATCATCGCCAACTTCCCGATTGCCGGCGGCGATCGCAGAACGGTGGTGCGCCTCAAGGACGCGGGGATAGACCTTGCAGGCTGGCCAAGATGGTCGCCGGATGGTCGTCTCCTCGCCTTTCAGGGTGAGAGCCCCAGGGACAGCAAGTTCTATGTCTACCAGGTGGATAACGCCAATCTGCAGCCTTTGAGCGACAACTATGCCCCTCCCTTCTACTGGTCGCCCGACAGCAAATGGATCTGTTATTACACCCGAGAGACCGTCAAGACCCGTCCCGAGGGCGTCCTGTGGGAGATGGACGTGGACGAGGCGGTGGCCAAGTTGGCCGAGTGAGGGATTCCGCTGATGGACCGGCCAAGTCGCCCCTGGCGCCATCAAGAACGCCCCTTCACTCCTCGAACAGCGTAACCTGGGTTAGGCAACCCACGGGACCAGGTTTGCCATGTGCATCCTGGCGCAGGCCATTTGGCGTTTGCTGACAGCCATTAGTCTTTTCCTCCTGGGATGCCAGCGTCCTCAAAAACGTGGGCTATTTTCCTCGAAGGCAGGATAATTGAGAAAATTGGGTATACTGGGCAACACTTAGAAAAGTAGAATCGGCACAACAAGGAATCATGCCGCCCATCAGGGCCGTGAAACATGGGTACATGAAGTGTCGCGCCGTGTGTGAGCCCAGACGGGTCGGGACGCCATCAGTGAAAGGGGAAGGTCATGAAAGGTCGAAGCTGCTTGCCTGTCTCCGTTCTTTGTCTGCTTGTCGCCTCGGCAGTATCCCAAGGGGCCTCCTTGGTCAGCAGCGACAACATCTACTTCGGCCATTTTCACAATCATACCGAGCTTTCAGGCGCTACCGGGACGCCCGCGCAGGCCTACAGCGCCGCTAGATCGGCGGGGCTGGATTTCTTTGGACTGTCGGATCATGGTGAGGCATTGACCACGGATGAATTCGTGGCCATGCAGACTGCAGCGGATGCCTCGAATGCGGCGGGTGCCTTCAGCGCCTTCTGGGGATTCGAATGGAGCTCCAGCAAGTACGGCCATATCACGGTCGTCCACCCTGCTACCTTTGCCTCGGCTGGCAACGCCTCAACGGATACGTTCAGCGAGTTCATGAGCTGGCTGGGCGCCCAGGGCGCCGTGGCGTTCTTCAACCACCCTGGGCGTCAGAACGGGGCCGGAACCGAATTCGAGCATTTTACCGGCGCATACTCGGACAACATTGTCGGGATGGAACTGTGGAACAAGGGCGATTCCTTCGGCACCTACTACTACAACGAAGGGTATACCAGCGACACCAGAGATCGGTCCGGCCACTATGACGAGGCGCTGCTTGAGGGCTGGCAGATCGGCGCTGCCGGATCGCGAGACAACCACGACGGCACTTGGGGCAGTGGCAGTTATCGACTGGCCATTCTGGCCGGCTCCAATACCCGCGGCGACCTCTACAGCGCACTGTGGGCAAGACGTTTCTACTCGACGCTCGATCAGGATCTGGAGCTGTCGTTCAGGGTCAACGGGAGCGAGATGGGCTCGACGATCGCAGGGGGTATAAGTCAGTGCGTGATAGAAGCCGCCGACCGGGGCAATGAAGGCTTCTCCCGGATCGAGGTGATCCACAACGGTTATATCGTCTATACACAGAGTGTGGCCGGCCAGACGCATCCCCTCGTCACCTGCGACCTGTTCGCACAGCAGGGCGACACCCTCTACTGCAAGGTCACCCAGAGCGATGGCGACGAGGCAATTTCCTCGCCTGTCTTCATTACGAGCAACGGCCCCGACGGTCCTCCGCGTTCCGCTCTGACGGCTCCGCTGGACAACGGGCCGGACGATCTTGAGCCGGCGAGTGGTCAGGTGACCGTCAATATGACCCAGCCCGCTTTTCAGATACAGCTAAGCGACCTTGAAGGTGTCAACGACAGCACGGTCACGTCAGCCGCTGTTTCAGTAGCAGGCCTGACACTGGGTGCGGACTACACCTTCGCGTACAATGGCAGCACAGATGTCATTACTCTTGCGCCTCTGTCAGACGGTTTCTTCGGAAACGGTACATACGCCATCACACTGAGCGGTATCAGCGACGTGGCCGGCTACACGATGACGGCAAAGACCCTCACCATCCTGATCGACACCTCCATCGTAGTCCCGCAGACGCTTCGCTTCCAGGAGGGTGTTGACGGCTATTCCGGCACGGTTGACACCATGATATGTGCTGGAACATCGGACACCTCCTACGGAGACAGTACCAGCCTCAACGTCGATACTTCCGATACATACGGCGGAGCTTCTCAGGTCTTGCTGCGATTTGACAGCATCACCGGTGGTGCCGCCGACCAGATTCCGCCGTACGCCAGCATCAGCTCCGCAACGCTGCGGCTCAGGTCCCTGGACACGGGAAATGGAGGCTCGCTGCATGCCATGCTGCAGCCCTGGTCCGATGTGTCCACATGGAATTCGCTGGTCAATGGCATTCTGGCGGATGATGTGGAGTCCTCGTCCGCTGCAGAGGATAGCATTAGTGCCAACATCGTTGGCGATGTGGACCTGGATGTGACGGCCACGGTGCAGGGGTGGGTCGACGGGACCATACAGAACAACGGGTGGGCCGTGCTGCCCAACGGTACGGACGGGTGGCATATCGCGTCCGCCGAGCACGGCACCACAGGCTACCGCCCCGAGCTGAGTGTCACCTTCGTGGAGAGCGAGGCCATGGACACTGCTCACAACCCCTCGCCCGCAAACGGCGCGTCGGCTGTCCCGATGAGCGTGTCTTTACAGTGGACCCCAGGTACCGGGGCGCTGTGCCACGATGTCTACCTTTGGACAGGAGGCACGCCCGTCCTCGTATCGGGACGCCAGCCAGGCACAACGTACGCACCGCCACAGCCGCTGGCAGGCGAGACCGCCTACTCTTGGCGGATCGATGAGTACTATCGTACGGATCCCGGCGAGATTCCCGTGATGGGTGACGTGTGGACCTTCACGACCGGACCTGCCACGGTGGTGAGTAGGGCAGTCAGCGAATCGCCGGTCAAGGGAGTGGTCGGCGGCACCTACGCCCATACGCACTCCAGTGACGACGTGTATGAAACGATCACCGAAGTCCCCAGTGCCCCGAACAAGAACGCCTACAGCATGCTGGAGCACGTCTGGCGATTTGACGTGGCGGCGGGGACCTACATTGAGTTCTCCATTGAGGCCAGTCGGTCTGCAAGCTCGGACGGCGACAACTTCGAGTTCTCCTACTCCACGGATGGCACGACGTACCATACCCTGCTGACGGTGGCGAGCACGATGGATACCGTGCAGAGCTCCGTTCTTCCCTCCGGCACCGCCGGCACCGTGTACGTCAAGGCGACCGACACCAACCACGCCAGGGGATACGCGAATGCGGATGTCCTGTCCATTGACTTCATGTGCATCATCAGCTCCCAGGTCCCGATTCCCCAACCGCCCGTGGCCAACGCTGGACCGGATCAGACTGTGGCCGACAGTGACAAAGACGGTGTTGAAAGCTTGACCTTGAACGGCTCCGGCTCCGACCCCGAGGGCTCTGAGGTCACGTTCCAGTGGTCTGTCGACGGCGACATGATCCTAGGTGCTACCGATGCATCGCTCGTGTATGGATTCACCCCTGGAACCCACACCGCCACACTCGAGGTCACCGATGGGGATGGCCTGATCGGTTCTGATGATGCGACCATCATCGTCCAGGCGGCGGGAGCCAGCATGCATGTCGCTGGCCTCGATGGGGTTGCGAGCGTCAAAGGCAGCAGTGGCCAGTGGACTGCGCGGGTCACCGTGACAGTCGCCGATCAGGCCGGAGCCCCTGTCTCAGGGGCAACCGTGACCGGTGCCTGGGGCGGGGCGGCGAGCGGTGACGGTACGGGCGTGACCGGCAGTGACGGGACCGTCACCATCAGCAGCAGCAACATGAGGAGCGGCGCCTCGGTGACGTTTACGGTGAACCACATCGCGCACAGCAGTCTCACGTATCAGCCGGCCGACAACATCGAGACGTCCATTACTGTGACGTACGCTTCTGCGGCTAAGCCGTAGCGATCATCGGTCCAGTCGCAACGCGTCGTGGGCGCCGGCGGTGTCTGCGTTGCTGCCGGGGCCGGCTCTCCCGGCCACCAGGTCAAGGTGCGCCCGACATGCGCTTCTCATCCAGGACCTCGGCGGTATACTCATGGAGTCCGACGGGGACCTGCCCTGTCGGGTGTTTCGGATCCCTGGAGAAGCATCCATGTCTTGGGCCGCACCCAAGGGGCTTCGGCTGCACATCGGGCTGTTCGGGCGGCGGAACGTGGGCAAGTCCAGCCTGCTCAACGCCATGGCCCCGTAGCAGCTGTCGATCGTGTCCGACGTGGCGGGCACCACCACGGACCCGGTGGAGAAGCCCATGGAGTTCTTGCCCCTGGGGCCGGTCCTCTTCATCGACACCGCGGGGATCGACGACGTGGGTGCATTGGGTCAACTGCGGGTGGAAAAGACCCGGCAGGTCTTCGACCGCACGGACCTGGGCATCCTCGTGGCCGAGGCGCAATCGTGGGGCGACTTCGAGGAGAGGATCCTCAGCGAGCTGGTGTGCAGGAAGATCCCGTGTATCGTAGTCCTCAACAAGATCGACCAAGGCCAGGCAGACCCCGTGTTGGTGGGGAGGCTCACGGCCTCCAAGGTCCCCTTGGTCCGGACCAACGCCAGGGACGGGCTCGGCATCCTGGACCTCCGCAGGGCGATCCTGGAGGCGGCCCCTGAGGACTACGTCAACCAGCCTGCGATCCTGGGGGACCTGGTCGGACCGGGTCAGATGGCGGTCCTCGTGGTGCCCATCGACAAAGAGGCGCCCAGGGGCAGGCTGATCCTGCCCCAGGTCCAGGCGATCCGGGACCTGCTGGATGCGGATGCCTTCTGTATGGTGGTCAAGGAGAGCGGGCTCCGCACGGCCCTGGAGCAGCTCAAGTCGCAGCCCGCCCTGGTGGTGACGGACTCCCAGGCCTTTCTCCAGGTGGCCCGGGACACCCCTGCGC
>JAGOQT010000231.1 GCA_018007255.1 Phycisphaerae bacterium
GTCCTGATCTTGACCGGGGAGAAGACCATGCCCACGTCTGGCATAACGCATCTGATCATCAATTCGCCCTACGAGGAGCCGAAGCAGCATTGGCTCTATCAACGGGAGACACGGACCTTCTCGCTGGAATCAGGCCGGAGGCCTGCCGGGTACGTCATTGCCTCGGAGAGTTCCAAGTCGTTTGATGACCCCGGACGGTTTATCGCGATTGAACTGGTCAACCAGATCCGGCCCCGTGTCAAGGCCTGGCGTGGGGGCGGCTATCCAGGAGTGACAGGCATCACTCGGCGACTGTTGGAACACTGGAACGATCCGGATGAACGAGAGGGGCGACGTTTCTTCTTCTGCCAGTTGGAGGCTATTGAGACCCTGATTTGGCTGACAGAGGCACCTGCATCCGAGCGGGTCGGCATCGAGATCCCGGACGACGGCGGGGCATTCCCCCGCTGGTGCAGCAAGATGGCTACGGGCAGCGGCAAGACGATCGTGATGGCCCAACTGATCGCCTGGCAGGTTTTGAACAAGGTTGCGTATCCGCAAGATGACCGATTCTCCAAGAACGTCTTCGTGGTTGCGCCGGGCCTGACGGTCTGGAAACGGTTGCAGGTTCTGGAGCCTGCCAGGCCGGGGAACTACTATGATGAGTTCAACATTGTCCCAGGAGGAACCCTCCGCGAGCAGTTGAGGCAAGGCAGAGTCCTGGTGCGGAACTGGCACGTCCTCAACTGGGAGACCGATGACAGGCTCCGCAAGAAGCGGCGAGTGGACAAGCGAGGGGCCAAGAGCGACGAGGCCTACGTGCGGGACGTGCTCCGGGACAAGGACATGGCCAACGTCAGGAACATCATCGTCATCAACGACGAGGCGCACCATGCCTGGCGTGTCAACCCAGAGTCCAAGAAGGCGAGAATCGAGCGTCTGTTGATCGAGGAGGCCACCAAGTGGGTGGGGGGACTCGACCGAATCCATAGGGCACGCCGCATCCTTCGGTGTTTCGATTTCTCCGCGACCCCGTTTGCGCCGAGTGGTAAGACCAGTTCTGAGGAAGCCCTGTTTGGCTGGATCGTGAGCGACTTCGGCCTGAATGATGCGATTGAGGCCGGTCTTGTGAAGACGCCGCGCGTGGTCGTGCGCGACGATGGGATGCCGGACGTGAAGAGCTACAAGTCGAAGCTCTATCACATCTATGAGCACGTCCGGGACGACCTCATCCGCAGTGCAGAGGAGTTCGAGCCGCTGCCCGACTTGGTGATGAACGCGTTTCTTCTCTTGGGCAAGGACTGGCTTGTCGCGCAGCGGGCCTGGAAGGACATGGGTCATCTGACCCCGCCGGTGATGATTACCGTCGCCAACAGGACGGAGACCGCGGCTCGTGTCAAATATGCCTTCGACAAGAAGAAGGTGATGATTGATGAACTCTGCAATCCAGAGTTGGCCCTCCACATAGACTCGAAGGTTCTCGAATTGGCGGAGGCCAAGGAAGAAGAAGCAGAGACTCAACAAGAAGGCGGGGAAGCAGAGGGAAACGATGAGCCAAAGGAGAAGAAGCTTACCAAGGCAGAACAAGCAGAACTGCTCAGGAAGAAAGTGGACACCGTGGGTAAGGTCGGAGAGCCGGGCGAGAAGATTCAGAACGTGATTTCCGTGGGCATGCTCTCCGAAGGCTGGGACGCCAAGACCGTGACGCATATCATGGGCCTGCGGGCCTTCTCCAGCCAGTTGTTGTGTGAACAGGTGGTTGGACGCGGCCTGCGGCGCACCAGCTACGAGGTGGACCAGAAGACTGGACTGTTTAGCCCCGAATACGTCAACATCTTCGGGATTCCCTTCACGTTCCTGCCCCACGAGGGCGACGACGACGGCCCATTGCCCCCGCCTCCTCCTAAGACCCGAATAGAGCCGGTACGGGAGAAGGCACAGTTTGCGATCAGTTGGCCGAACATCATCCGTATTGACCACGTCTACCGGCCCAAACTGGAACTCGACTTGGACAGGGTAGAGATTCTCGCTCTCAATGCGACGGACAAGATCGAGAACGCGGAGATGGCCGCCATAGTGGCAGGGAAGCCGAACATGGCTGTCCTGACAGAGATTGACCTCCTGGCTTTGGCAGAACGTTTTCGCCTACAGCGGATCGTGTTTGAGGTTGCCCGCGAGGTCTATGACCAGATGCGCCCCACGTGGAAGGGGGCCAAAGAGAGTCTGTTGGCGCAGGTCATTCGCCTGGTGGAGCAGTTCATCACTTCCCCCAAACTGGAAATCCACCCGCCGTTGTTCTACCAGGACGAACTGAAGCGCCGAGTCATGCTCACACTGAACATGCGGAGGATTGTCCAGCATGTCTTCGAGCAGATACGCTTTGCCAACACCCTCACCCTGGAGCCCGTCTTCGACACCAGCAAGCCGATCCGGTCTACGGGCGACATGCAGCCCTGGCACACGGGCAAGCCATGCGTCCCAGCCCTGCGTTCACACATCAACCTATGCGTTGTGGACTCGACCTGGGAAGCCCAGCCGTCCTATGAACTCGACCACAACCCTGCGGTGGCTGCATGGGTCAAGAATGACCACCTGGGCTTCGAGGTAAAGTACATATTTGAGGGTGCCTTCCACAAGTACCGGCCGGACTTCCTGGTACGCTTGGCAAAGGGGACCACGCTCCTCCTGGAGATCAAAGGCCAGGACACGCCCAAGGACCAGGCAAAACGCAAGTACCTCGCCGAGTGGGTCAAGGCTGTCAATGCCCATGGAGGATTCGGCAAGTGGGTCCCGGATGTAGCGCTCTCCCCGGCTGACATCCCACTGGCAATCCACCGGAGCGCCGCATTGGATCAGGCGTACGGGAGCAACCGTGCTACACGAGGGCTGAGAGATGTCGACCGACACCAAGGATAACGAGCCGTTCAATCGGGTCAGCGACCTACTGAAGCTGCGCCTAGATCATATCGGACGCTACCACGACCACAAGGAGACGATGGCGCATGCCGCTCTTCTTGTGGCACTGGCCATGGCCGGTTTCGTCGTTACTGCCGCCAACTGGCCACCAACGTGGCTGCCAAAATGGGTGGCCGCTGTTGGGCTTGCCGTGGGTTGGTTCCTGATCCACAGGTACATGCACTGGCAACTGGGGAAGCGCCGCGCTGCGGCACAGCTTGAAGCGTGCCTGCACAAGACCCTCCAGAGGTGGGCAGTTGATCCGCCATCAGAGAAGGAGGAACTGCAGCCCACGACGGAGAGTGTTCGGCGTCCGTCACCGCGGTGGCGGTGGTTGGTGATCGACTTCGTCTGGCCGCTGAAACGGGTAACAGTCGGCCTAGACGACGAGGAGAAGGCATATCCGCGCGCTGTGGTGGCGGAGTTAACGCAGACGCCGGTGACTGATGCTATCACGGCAGAGAGGTTAGTGAGTTTGGCGAGCATACTACTGCTGGTCTTGGTTCTGGTCCGTACGCTACACGGGCCATAGAGGGTAGGCCGTGATCTGGCGCTCGCCAATATCACAGGCAAGCCCTTCCAGACTGAAGACGCGGCATTCGGAACTACTCCTTGGGTGGACCGACGGGAGCCGGAAGATCCCTGAATCGCCCCAGACCCAGGGGAGGCGGCACTTCCTCGCCAGAATCAAGGGCGAGTCGCGGTCCTGACATAACAACCCCCGATTTGCCCGCGCCAAAGCGGCTACGCGTGGCATGGCCCCGTCATGCTTGCCGGTCGCCGTATGGGGCAGGTGGTTGATCCAAGTTCTCATGCCGACGGCCTTCCGCATTGAGATTGATCCACCATCTTACAGAACTTCCGCTCCCACTCCTCCGGAGTCATAATCGGTGGTAAGATCGCCAGCCCAGCGGCTACGGCTTGGACACCGGCGAGGACTTTCGCCTCCTCAAACTCATAGAATGCGGCTACATAGTCATCCTCGGCCTTCTGGTACTCTGGATCGTCGTGGGGCGAGGCTTGCCGACAAGCATCATCGTATCGCGCATGCGCCAGTTCCAGCTCGATGTACAGCCGCTGAAGCTCGTCCTTGGGCATGATGTGTGTCCGGTGGTAGCGCCCGAGGGCGACCCGAAGTCGGCCATCACTCAGCATCCGTCGAGCGACTACCTGTTCCGCACGTCGGATGATGTTCTTGATCCTAGGTCTCATGGGCAAGGCGCTCCAGTCTGGCCAACAGGTCCTCCACCTTCTCAGCCACGTCGCTCAGTTCAAGGCCGCTCCCGGCCGCGTCCAGGATGGCGACGGCACAGCGGCACCTGACCCCGGCGGCCACGGCCGTGTCTCGCATCAGCGAGGCCAGGGTCTCAACCGCTTCACACGAGATGGACCCCAGCCGGCCTACGGCCAGACCATAGGCCTCCCGCCTGGCTGCCTGCACCTGCTCCCGGAAGGGGGGGCTGTCGAGATACCTCCTGAGCGTGCGCTCCGTGAGGCCACAGGCACGGGCCGCCTGGGCAACAGAGGTGCTGCTCAGTAGTGCAGTGATGGCCTGCTGTTGTCTCTGCGCGAAAGCGGACATCTGCGGACTTTCCCGGACAGGTCAGTGCCTTCTACTTGGCTGTCTCAGCCCAAGAGCTCTCGGCGGATGCGGTTCTAGGGTCGCCTTCACTGTAGTTTCAGCTCAATACGCTCATCATCCATTAGGATTACCGATGCATCGAGGAGCTTCTGCCCGGATGGGTCCGCTTGGGATCGCACCTCCCTGGCGGTTTGGATCAGGATGAGGCAAAGGCATATCCGGCCTGGTCTGGCAGCAGGCGCACCTCCACCCGGCAATGCAGGGCTGAGGCGATCCGCTCAAGCAGGCTGAGGGTGTGGCCCCCGTAGTCCGCGTCCTCCAGGCGGCTGACGACCGATTGGGTAGTGCCCACGAGGTCCGCCAGTTGTTTCTGTGTCAGCCCGGCCTTGTTCCGCAGGTCGTATATCTGGGCCGCAATGGCGGCTCGTTCTCTTTCTGACTCCAGAGAGGCCAGACGCCTGGCGTCGCCCTTCACGTACCGCCTGTGCAGGATCTTCACCGCATCGCTGGTTGTCCTAGTGCGTTTGGCCATCGTCAGAGCTCCTCTGTGTAAGTATGGGCCTTGGGGTCCTTCTTGTACTGCTCCAGGTTTCTCAGGGCCCGGTTGATCTCCGTTTTCGACACAGCCCTTTCCTTAGGTACAGCCGTGCGACAGCAGGACCACGTGGCTGCCTACAAAGGCGTACAGAATCCGATAGTTGACCGTACCCAGCCTGGCCCTCAGTTCATAGATCCCTTGTTCAAGCAGATCGCAGTGGGGCCGCCTCAGATCGTGCCCCATCTGGGCCAGAAGCTCCACCCGCACAATGCACTTGTCGCGGGCCTTAGCAGGCAGGCCATCAAGCCAGTCCAACAAAGGCACCCGGCCCTTGGCCTCCCGGTAGATCAAGATATCGGTCTTAGCCATCCTTGGGGTCCTTACATAATATCGCAATATTGCTATATGGGTTCAAGCTAAATCTGGGGTCTTCCTTCCTGCTTTCCGGCAACCAGGTCGAGGATTGCCTGTCTGGTCTCTCTGGTCAGGCTTGGCCAGGCGGCTACCACCTTGGCCAAGTCCGGGTCTTGTCCCAGGCGGTCGGCGGAGGCAGAATCGTTGCCAACTGTCCCGGAATTCGTCCCGCTGTTCTCAGAAAACCGCGTTTTCGGGGCCGCGGATGCGGTTTGTTCGAATCCCCTTGGGGCTAATCGTGGCGCAAAGGGCCGGGATCCCCGTCCCTGGCCCCCTTCTTGGGCGTGACCTCGGGGGGGATCAGGTAGGAGGGGACCAAGAGGAGGGGGTCCTCGAACTTGCCTGCGCGGGCCTTCTCCAGACCCAACCGATACACACTCGAGGCCCTCGGACTCCATGTACACGCATCCAGGATGCGGACGTGTGCGGCCTCGAATGCGTGTTGGTGGACCACCAGCCCGTCTCCCAGGATCCCCGCCTCCATCCCCGAGGCCCTGCACCAGTCGAGGATCTGGGGCGCCGTCATCAGGCTGTCCTGGAGGATCCTCTCCCATCCGGCCCCCTTCCGATCCCGTCTGCGATAGCCTGCCACGAAGAACCGGCCTCGCTTGGCGTCCAGGACAGGGGCGATGAGCGGAGGGGCGTGGTCCCCCGGGTGGACGTTGGCGGCGATTACGTCGAGTGTATCGACGGCCACGATCCGGACTCCATGGGCCAGATGCATGGCCTTGGCCAGGGTCACCGCGATCCGAAGGCCTGTGAAGCTCCCGGGCCCGAGGGACAGAAAGACCTGGCTGAGGTCGTCGGGCGTGGCCTGGAGGTCTTTCAAGATGGCCCCGAGCAGGGGGAAGACCTCTGCGCTGTGCCGAAACGGGCCGGAGAACGCCCTCTCGACCAGCAGGACGTCCCCGTTGCCCAGGGCGATGGAACCGGTCCGGCTGGACGTCTCTACGGCAAGAATAAGGTCCGTGTGCGGCATTTTTGACCCCGGGACCGCGATCGGAGGCCCATGGGGCATTCTCTCCCAGGCCCCGGAGGCGGGCAAGTTTTCTCTTGAAAAGCGGCCGATTTTGGGTTACAGTACAGTATCATAATCCGACCTGCAGCCGCATAGGAGGTTGAAGGTACGCGACGTACAGGGTGATTGTAGTTCCGAGTCAGGGTGTCCTATTATAGGCAGGAGGTTACCTTTGGACAAGCCGAGATG
>JAGOQT010000232.1 GCA_018007255.1 Phycisphaerae bacterium
ATATTATCGTTGTTGTTTCGATGAAGAAGGCGGAATACGAGCTCCTCGCTGGTCTGGTGGGCTCGGAGATGGGTATAGGAGCCAGGGATGGTCGGAACGAACACGAGGAGCAGCCTGGTCGAGCCCCATCCCAAGTCCAGGATCGCCGTGATCCCCGGGGCCGGGACGCACACATCGAGGCAGGCCCTCGCAGCAGCGGCAGCAGCCACATCCAGGGCCTGGACGTTCAGGCCCGTGCCGTCGAACAGGTCCAACAGGGCGTGCGCTGCGGCATGGGGACAGCCTACGGCCACGGTCTGGGTCTTGCCCTCGGGCAGACCCCAGCAGACCATCTCAAACGAATGGGGATCCACGCGGTGCTGGCGGGCCAGTTCCATGCGCGCGACCTGAGCAACCGAGGTCCCCGTCAGTCCGGCCGGGAGCTCCAGGACCCCGCGAAGAAGACGCTCGCCCGGAACGGCCAGGACCACGTTGCGGCCCACAAAGCCCTGCCGTCTGAGGACCTGGCGCAGACCCGCCACCTCCTCCCGGTCCATGTCCCGGCCGGGCCGCGCCCGCGGCACCAGGGACAGGGCCGTCACGCGGGTCCCGCCCTCCTGCGTGACCTGGGCGGCCTTGATGGAGCGGCTGCCCACATCCAGGCCGATGGGCGATCTGCGCACGAGCAGGTTCATAGGCGTCCTCCCTGGGTCATGGCCGTCAGGTCGAACAAAGGCAGGAACATGCTGACCGCTACCGCCCCCACCACCAGGCCCATCACGATCAGGATCACGGGCTCCAGGATGCTGGTCAGCGACCGCACGATCACCTCGTTCTCCTCGTCCAGGAACCCGGCAATCTCCAGGAGCAGCCGGTCCAGTTGTCCGCTCTGCTCGCCGCTGCGGATCGCCTCGTGCACGGAGGGCGAGACCAGCCAGGGGTCTGAGAAGGCCTGGCTGAGGGGCTCGCCCCGGGCCACCTGGTCGCAGGCCTTGGAGACCAGGTCCTGATAGTGCACGTTGGCCGCTGCGCTGCGGACCAGGGACAGGGCCTGCAGCAGCGGGACCTGCCCGTTCAGGAGCACGCCCAGGAGGCGGCAGATCCGGGCCGTGGCGAACCCCTTGATGACGGACCCCACGAAGGGCACCTTCAGCACGAGGGTGTCCCTGAGCCGTCGACCGGCCGGGCGCCGCAGCCCCGCCACCAGGCCGAAGACCCCTGCAGCCAAGAGGACCACCAGGACCGGCCAGGTCGTCCTGAGGACCTGACTGGCCCGGAGCAAGACCTGCGTGGAGGCAGGCAGAGGCACGTCCAGGCTCGCAAAGAGCGAGGCGAATCGCGGCACGATGAAGGTCAGCAACAGGATGAAGATGGTGGTGGACACCGCCACCAACAGGCACGGGTAGATCAGGGCCCCGACCACGGTGTTGAACACGGCCAGTTGCCTGCGCTTGAGCGTGGCCAGCCGGTCCAGCATCTGGGGCAGCTTGCCGCTGTGCTCCCCGGCGGTCACCAGCGAGCAGGTCGCGGGATCGAACACCCCGGGATAGGCGGACATGGCCTCTGAGAGGGCCTCGCCCCGCTCGACCCTGAGCCTGAGCCCGACCAGCATGTCCTTCCAGGGTCCGGCCGGGGTCTGGCGGTCCAGCGAGCCCAGGGCATCCACCAAGGGGGTCCCCGACGAGGTCAGCACACACAACTGCCGGGTCAACACGGCCACACGCTTGAGGGTCTGCCTGCGCCCGAACCGCCTGGCCGCCTTGTGCCTGGGCGCGGCGAACGCAGTCTCGGCCTCCGCCAAGTCGGCCAGAAAGAGACCCCGGCCCCGCAGGACCTCGGCCGCGGCCGTGGCGTCCGGGCACTCCATCGTCCCGGTCACGCTCTGGCCCCTGCCGTCATAGGCCGTGTACGCCAGCTTCATGCGCCCCTCCTGGCCGCAGCCTTGTCGCGGACCCGGGTCTGCGGGTCCTCGGCCTCCTCGCCCTGGGTGACGCTCAGCACCTCCTCCAGGGGGGTCTTGCCCGTGAGGGCCAGGAGCACACCCTCCTCCCGGAGACTGAGCTGCCCCTGGCTGTGCAGCACGGCCCGCAACTCGTGGGAAGGGGCCGCGCAGTGGATCATCTGACGGAGTCGGGCCGTGACCTCCATGAGGGAGTAGATCCCGGCCCGGCCGCGGAAGCCCGAGTTGTGGCAGGCCTCGCAGCCCATCCCCTTGCGAAACGCGATGCCTGACTTGTCCAGCAGGCCTGCATCCGCCAGCGCGCCCTCCGAGGGGACGTACTTCGCCACGCACTGCGGACAGACCGTACGGGCCAGGCGCTGGGCGACCACCCCGTTGAGCACGCCGGCAAGCAGGTACGGCTCGATCCCCATGTCCAGCAGGCGGGCCACGGCCCCAGGCGCGTCGTTCGTGTGCAGCGTGGCCAGGACCAGGTGGCCGGTCAGGGCCGCCTGGACCGCCACCCTCGCCGTCTCCTGGTCGCGGATCTCGCCGACCATGACGATGTCGGGGTCCTGCCTGAGGATGCTCCGCAGGGCCCTGGCGAAGGTCATGCCCACGGCCTCGTGGACCTGGATCTGGTTGATCAGATCGAGCTGGTACTCCACGGGATCCTCGACGGTCACGATGTTCCGTTCCGGGCTCCGCAGCAGGTCCAGGGCGGAGTACAAGGTGGTGGTCTTGCCGCTCCCCGTGGGACCTGTCACCAAGACCAGACCATAGGGCTGGTGCAGGATCCGTTGGAACGGCTCCAGGGTCTCCTTCCTGAAGCCAAGGTCCTCCATTCGGATCTTCAGATTGGCCTTGTCCAGGATGCGGATCACGATCTTCTCTCCCAGGAGGGTGGGCATGCTGGAGACCCGCAGGTCGATCTCCCTTCCCTCGGCCATGAGCCGGACGCGGCCCTCCTGCGGCAGGCGTTTCTCCGCGATGTCCATCTTGCCGATCACCTTGATCCGGGAGGTGATCGAGGCGTGCAGCCCGCTCGGCGGTCTCATGAGGTCCCGGAGCATGCCGTCGATCCGGTAGCGGACGCGCGTGCCCTTCTTGTCCGGCTCCACGTGGATGTCGCTGGCCCCGTCCCGGATGGCGGTCAGCATGGCCTTGTTGACCAGGTTCACGATGGGGCTGCCGTCGACCCGTTGGTCGAGGTCCGCCACCACGTCGTCCGCTGCGGACTCCTTCTCCACGACCTCCACATCGCTGTCCGCCAGCGAGGCCAGGAACGAGTCGATGTCGGAGCTGCCCGCCGAGGCCTTGTGGACGAACTCAAGGAGGTTCTCGGAGGAGGCCAGGACCGGGCGGATCCGGCACCCGGTCAGGATCTGCAGCCGGTCGATCTTGGGCAGGGACTGGGGTTCGGCCATGGCCACGGTCAGCGTGCCGTGCACCTTGAACAGGGGGACGGCCTCCAGGCGCCGGGCCTCCTCCTCGCCGATCAGATCCAACAGGGCGAAGTCCATGAGCCCGTGCCGGAGTTGACAGAAGGGCACGCCCAGGACACGGCCCTGGACCCGCAGCACGGCCTCCCTGGACGCCAGACCCTGCTCCACGACGGCCTCCGCGAGCCTCGACTCTCCGTGCTCGGCCACGACCTGGTCGACCTGGTCCTGGGTCAGAACGCCCTCTGTCACCAGGGCCTGACCGAGCTCGAGTGTCCGGACCGCCTCGACGTTCACAGGAAACTCCTTGCCGCCGCGTTGGCGTCTTCATACTGCTCGAACTGGGGGGCCAGTCCGGTCAGGTCGATCACCTCCCGCAGGGTCTCGTTGAGTGCGCAGAGCTTCAAGGCCCGTCCGCTCGCGGCCAGGGCCTCGGCGACCTCCACCAGGCACTCCAGGGCCTTGCTGTCCACGTAGGTCACCGCCGAGGCGTCCAGGACCACGCGGCCCAGATGGGTCCGCACGGCCTCCAGCAGGGCGGCCTTGACCTCGTCGGATCCGTCCCGTGTGACAGGCCCGCCCGGCCTAATCACCTGCACTGCACCGACCTGTCGGGCTTCCAGATTCATGGTCCGCCGCCTCCTCGGCAATCGGTAGGGTCAGGGTGAAGGTGCTGCCCAGGTCCAGCTTGGACCGGACCTGGATGTCGCCTCCGTGCATACGGATGATGTCCCGGGCAATGGCCAGGCCCAGCCCGGACCCGGTGATCTCCGCCACCCGGCGGTCCCTCGCCCTGCAGAACTTCTCGAAGATCAGGGCCTGGTCTTCCGGCGCGATCCCGATCCCCGTGTCCGTGACCTCCACATACAGGGTGCCTGCCTCCAGGGTCACCTGGACGGTCACCGTGCCGCCGGCAGGGGTGTACTTCAAGGCGTTGCCCAACAGGTTGTGCACGGCCATGGCGAGTTTGTCCCGATCGGCCTTGATGACCGGCAGCTTGGGCGGCAGATCGAAGGTCAGACGGATCTGCTTGTCCTGGGCAGGACCGCTGTGCTCGGCCTGGAGCTGGGCGAAGAGGGCGTCGAGGTGGACGTCGTCCCGCCGCAGACGCAGGGAGCCGGCCTCGATCTCCGAGATGGACAGGACCTGCGCCACGATCTGCTCCAGCCTGCGGGCCTCCTCGTTGATCACGTTCAGGCTCTCCGCAATGGTCTTGGACACGCCCTCGCCCTGGTCCAGGGCGTTCTCCGCGTAGAGCTGGATGCTCGTCAGGGGGGTGCGGAGCTCGTGGGTGGCCTGGGCCAGGAAGCTGTTCCGTGCGGCCTCGGCCACCCGGGACTGGGTGATGTCCTCGATCGTCACGACCGCCTGGCGACGGTCCTCCACCTGGAACGGGCGCAGGGTGAACCTCAGCACCGCGGTCCCGGCCGGGGTCTGCACCTCCACGTCCACGGTCCTGCCCGCGCGGGACCGCTCGAGTGCAGCCCCGATGGCCTCCACGACCGCAGGGTGCGGGATGTTTTCGACCGGGGCGTGGACCAGCTGCGGCACAGGGATCTGCAGCAGGGCCGCAGCAGCCCCGTTGGCGTACTCGATCCTGCGGTTCTCCCCCACGAGCAGGACGCCACCGGACAGGACCTCGCACGCGGCGATCAGGTCGCTGCCGGAGTGGGACTTCTCGTGGATGGACTTGCTGACTTGCTCAAGGGCCTTCTGGGCCTGCTGGCCCTGCCGGTCCCCCAGCAGACGATTCCACACCTGGGCCTCGGGTCCCAGACGGGGATCCAACTCGAGGGCCCGGACATCGGGCTGGCCCTCGCGCACGGCCATGAGGGCCTCCTGGATGGCCCCGATGGCCTGGAACCGGGATCGGGCCTGTCGGTGGACCAGCAGCAAGGTGGCCAGTGCAAGGCAGGCGATCGCCATCTGCGATGCCTGGGGCTCGATCCCCGAGGACGGACTGTGGACGGGGGCCACCATCTCCAGGGTGGCGGTACCCCGGCCAGGGACCCTCAGGGGAAAGGCAAACGCCACGGTGCGTCCGCCTTCGTACGTCTGGGAGAACTCCCGGTCCGGTCCGGCCCAAGACTGGGGTAGGGTCAGGAGTGTGATGCGGCTGGGCTCCGCGTCCGCCAGGACCTCGCCGCTGGGCAGGACGACCCGGCAGGACTCCAGCCTGTGCCGGATGGCCTCTTGGCCAATGAGGCCTCGCAGCGTGGACAACTCCCCCGCTGCCATCAAGGCCTCGGCGGAGCTGGCCAGGATTCCACCGAGGCCGCGTGCGGACTCGATGCCGGCCTTCTCCTGGACCTCCCGCGCGAAGCGGGTGTTCTGGTAGACCATGGCGATGGTGCTGGCCAGCAGGACGACCAGCACGGCACAGGTCAAGACGGTGACCCACGAGTTCCCACGCAGGGACCCCGTGCCCAGCCACCGTCGTAGGCTCAAGTTGTCAGAGGCCATTTTTGGCGCACTCCTACCGATCGGGCATCTCGTCCGTATGCTCGTTTGGGTCTATTCGGCTGTCCGCCAGGGGGGCTTAACAGCGGCCCTGCGCGGACGGTCCAATCGATCCCCCCTGACGACGGGACAGACGGGAGCGACCGATAAGCCCGATCCCAATGCCAGGGTCTAAAGGAGGGTCCCGGGATGGACGATAACCGCGATCATGGAGGGCAGGAGGCCTTTCTGTGTCATGGGCACAACACAGGAGAGTTCTGGGGGACGCAACGTGGCTCGTATCCTGGTGACCGATGACAATGCCCGACTCAGGGCGGCCCTGCGCAACATCCTGACCCTGGCCGGACACGAAGTGGAGACCGCAAGCAACGGGGTCGAGGCCTGCCAGATCCTGGATCGCCTGCCTGTGGATCTGCTCATCACGGATATCATCATGCCCGACAGGGAGGGCATCCAGACCATTGCCGGCCTCCACCGGGAGCGCCCGGACCTCCACATCATCGCCATGTCCGGAGAGGGGTCCGACGGTGCGGGCTTCTACCTGGAGATGGCCAGGGAGTTCGGCGCGGATCTGACCCTGTCCAAGCCCTTCAGCAAGTCCCAAGTCCTCGAGGCCGTGGAGGGCCTGCTGGGGGCGGAGAATCCCCACTAGCCCGCATTTCTCACGAGGCTTCGGACGGTCGGGGCGGAAGTGAGGCTGTGGACTGGAGTGGGTGCGTTTGAGAGGCACACGCATCGGGGACAGGTTGTTCTGAGCGCGGCCTGTTCGCCGGATGCAAGGCCGCAGGTCTCGTTTGCC
>JAGOQT010000233.1 GCA_018007255.1 Phycisphaerae bacterium
GTGTCTAGGGGACGGTTACTGTACCCTGTACGGGCCTGGAAGGGGCCGTACCACACTGTGAGACCGCGTGCGCCTGTCAAGCGGCGATGGGACCGGCTTGCAGCGGTCGGATTCGCCACAAACGGTCTTTGAAAAGACGGTCATGTGGGACAGGGGTGAGAGGGGGCAGGGGGCCTGGCTATGTTGGCCCGGCCGAGAAGAGGGGGGTCAACGGTCTGCATGTGAGGGATTGGCCGATTCTGGCTCTGTTCAGAAGACAGAGAGCTCACGCAAGATGAACTATGCAGCGTTCTTCAGGCGATAGGCCGTGAGTCGCGTTTCCACGAAGATGTGACGCTCGATATTGGCTGGTACGGTCTTCGCGTCTCGTGTGGGCACCTCCGGCTTGCGGCTGTAGTAGAGATCATCCGGACGAAGGCCCTCCAGAGCCATGTGTGGGCGCCAGGCATTGTACCAGGTTTCGAATTCCGTGCACAGAAGCGCTAGGTGGTCAAAAACCCTTGATCAGCGGCACGCATCGCAGCCACTCATACTTGAGCGTCTTGATGACACGTTCAGTCACGGCGATGGACCCGTGCTTCCTACGGCTCCGAAGCGAGGCTTGATGCTCCATTGTCTCACAAGTTCGGCAAAAGTACCCCCAGTGAACACACTGGCCTGATCGGAGATGATGTGCTTAGGTGCTCCGTGTTTCTGGATAGCCTGCTCCACAGCTTCGATGACCCAGCCGGCGTTGGGTCCTTCCAGCGGAGTGACGCACACGACCTTGCGGGAGGAATGATCGATGGCCACCAAGATCTCGACGGACCACAGCCCCCAACACCGGACCTTCGTGGTGTCGACCGGCCAGACGTGATTGGGATACCAGGCCGGGATGGAGCGGGATTCTGGCGTCTCTTCTGTGTTCTCGGGGGTGGCTGGGGCTACCGGAGCACCTCGAGGTCTTGGCCTCTGCAGGATGCTCCGCACCGTGGAGGCAGACAGGAAGATGCCCAAGAGTCTGAGCTGGTTGGCAATGCGAATGCGGCCCCAACTGAGGTTGGCCTTGGTGACCTCCCAGATGAGCAAAGCGATCTCGGCCGAGGTCTTGTTCGCCGGCGGGCCCGAGGGCTCTTGGTCTTCAATCCTGTGCAGCCAGCGGTAGAGGGTGGATCGGGCGATCCCGAAATACTGGGAGACTCCGCGTCTGGGGATTTGGAGGGCCTCGATGTACCAGCGGATCAGAAGCCTCTCGCGGACTTCGTAGCGCGGCTTCGGGCCCTTCTTGTGGAGATGCTTCCGAAGGATCGAGACCTGCATTTCGAGTTGGCAGACCCGATCTTTCGGAAAGAGGATCTCCTTGGTCTTGGCATCGGCATCCTTGGCGGCCAACCGCTCCAGACCTCGCCGGCGCACTCGTCCGGAGAATCGGGCCACGAGCCAGGGCTCGGATGAGCAGGGAAACGGCGATATTGAGGAGATCGAGGTTCTCCGCCATGCCACCTCCTCCAAGACTTCCAACGACGATGGAAACCAAGCCAGTCCTCTGGCCAGTGTAGCCTCGGATGGGGGGCAAACGCCAGCGTGGAGCTATGGGGACGTAAGTGCCTCTAAAATAAGATGATAGAGGGACGCCCGCGGCGGTCCCGTCTGGGCTTGACAGGCATACCCTGTACCAGGGGCCTCTCTTTGTCGGCCCCTATTCGGACCCGCCCTGGTCCGAGGTTGCATCGTCCTGGTGCTGATGCCGGTACTTGAGGCGATAGGCCACAGGGGTCAGCTTGGTCCGCTGCCTGAAGACGCGGCAGAAGTAGCTGCTCTGTTCAAATCCGCAGTGCCGAGCCACCTCCTTGACCGGGATGTCGTAGTGGACCAGGAGCCACTTGGCCCGGTCGATCCGCACCCAGGTGATGTAGTCCCAGAATCGCATGAGGCCCTGGATCCGAAAGAGACGGGAGAGGTGGTTCGGGGTGATGCCGAACTCCGCGGCCACCGATTCCCGGGTCAGGGCCTGGTGGAAGTGGGCCTGAACATGGGAGCAGACGCCGTCATAGACCTGCCTGGGCCGGGTGACCGTGGAGGGCTTGGACTCGTCGAGGAGTTCGTCACAACTGAGAAGCAGGGCATGGACCAGGTGCACGGCAATCCCTCCGTGGTGGCCCGGTCGCCGGGCCTGTTCACACAACTGCAGGAGTTCCTGCGAGAGATTGCCCAAGGGCACGGCTGCGTGGTACTTGGTGACGTGGAGGTCCGGCTCCATCCCCGGCCGAGGCCGGTTGCGCACGAGACTAAAGCCCGTGTGCTTACGGCCGAAGAGGATCGTCAAGGCCTCGCTCTTCTGCCTCCAGGTCGGCCTATACCAGCAGTTGGGTCCCGCGTAGAGGACATCGCCCGGGCGGAGGAGGTGGTCTACGACCCGGCCCCCCTGGGACAGCTCGATGGGGTATCCGCCCTTCAGGGCAAGGACGATACTAGGGAAGTGGACCACAAAGGCATACTGGGGAGGGGGGGCGCCCGTCTGAGTGAAGAGGACGTGTTGGATGACCCGTTCAGACAGGGTCTGCTGCAACCTCTTCCGCAGGATGGTTCTGGCGTCGTCCATCATCCATCAATGCCTTAATAATACTATTCGCGTCCCATATAGGGCAAGCAAGTCCGTGACGGATTGCTGTAATTCTACCATAAATGGTGCTATGTTTCATTTACCAACCTCATCCGGAACGCTAATCTCTGGTCAGTGATTGCATACGGAGATCGATTATGAGCCTACTGGGGACATGGGTTTCGGCCCACAAGCAGTACCTCCTGACAGGCGTGTCGTACGTGGTGCCGTTCATTGCCTGTGGCGGCATCCTGATCGCCTCGGCCATTGCCTTTGCGCCCATGACGCAGACAGGACCGGACTTCTCGAACTCGCCGGCGCTCAAACTGATCCTGGACATCGGCAATGCCGCCTTTGCCCTGGCCTTGCCGGTATTGGCGGGTTTCATCGCCTACGGAATCACCGGCAGACCGGGCCTGGTGCCGGGGATGGTGGGCGGATACCTGGCCGGCAGCATCAACGCTGGTTTTCTCGGAGCCCTGGTGGCGGGGCTCCTGGCGGGTCATATCGTCGAGGCCATCAAGAAGATCCAGGTCCATCGCCTGGTCCGCCCGGTGATGCCGATCATCGTCATCCCGATCCTCTCCGGTCTCGTGGTCGGCGTGATCATGCTCAAGGTCCTGGGCGTGCCGATCGCGGATCTCATGGGTTTTCTGGGAGGGTGGCTCAAGACCATGCACTCCGGCAATGCCATCCTCCTGGCCGCCCTCTTGGGCGCGATGATTGCCTTTGACATGGGGGGCCCGGTGAACAAGGCGGCCTTCTTCTTCGGTGCCGCGATGATCAAAGAAGGGAACTACTCGGTGATGGGGGCGTGCGCAGCCGCCATCTGCACCCCCCCCCTCGGGCTGGGCTTGGCCACCCTCATCGACCGCCATAGGTGGACTCACGAGCAGCGAGAGTCGGGTCTGGCCGCGATCGGAATGGGCCTGATCGGGATCACCGAGGGGGCGATCCCCTTTGCCGCCGCGGATCCGGTCAGGGTCATCCCCACGATCATGCTCGGCTCCATGGTGGCCGCCGTGGTGGCCATGCTGGGCGGCGTGGGCGACCACGCCCCGCACGGAGGGCCGATCGTCTTGCCGGTGATTGACCGCCGCCTGATATACGTCCTGGCAATCCTCGTAGGTACGGTCGTGACCGCGCTGACCATCAATACCGTCAAGAGACTGACCGAGAAACCGGCTCCTTAGGGTATTCCTGAAACAATGTGTTTACACTACAATAAAAGAACTCAGTCGGGCACACGTGATATGAGTCCTCACGCCTGCGGGAGGGCCCATATCACAAGAGACGTTTTGTCACTCCGAGACCTTTTGTCATGTATCACTAGACCCCCATCCCGACTTATCTTCCTTGGGAGGACTGACCCATGCACATTGTTGCAGTGACTGCCTGTCCCACGGGCATCGCCCATACCTACATGGCGGCCGAAAAGCTGGAAAAAGTGGCCAAGGAGCTGGGCCATACCATTAAGGTGGAGACCCAGGGCGCCATGGGGATTGAAAACGAATTGAGCCCCGGAGAGATCGCCAAGGCGGACGCCGTGATCCTGGCCACGGATATCGCCATAGAGAAGGCCTCCAGGTTTCAGGGGATCAGGAAGGTGGAGATCCCCGTCCAGGCGGTCCTCAAGAATGCCAAGGCCATTCTGGAGAGCCTCAGGCCCTGAAAGGCCCCTTGAATGCTTGAATACACCTTCCAATGTCCATTGACTCGCGGTATGCACGCCAGGCCGGCCAGCGAGCTACAGTCCGTGGCACAGCAGTACCAGTCACGGGTGATGCTCGACAACCTCCGCAGCCACAGGACGGCCAACGTCCGCAGTGTGTTCTCCCTGGTGGGCACAGAAATCCGCCCTCAGGATCCCTGTCGCCTGCGAGTCCAGGGGCCGGACCAGGACCAGGCCTTTGAGGCCCTCCGGTCCTTTATCCAGGACGAGTTTCCCCTATGCGACATCGATGCGGTCCTGGAGGCGGATCGCCACGGCCCGGACGTCGCCTTACCGTGTTCCCTGGCCGTGGCAGGTCCGAACTATATCAGCGGTGTGCGGGCGGTCGGAGGCCTGGCCTGGGCCCCCCTCTATGTGGCCCAGATCCGGCCGTTGCCCCTATCACTGGATGTGGACAGGCCGGATGACCCCACTGCAGAGCTGGGCCGGTTCGATCGGGCCCGCGGTCACCTGGCCGCGAAGATCGAAGGTCAGATCCAGTCCAGAGAGAAATCCGTGGAAGGGGCGATCCTGGCGGCCCATCTGGGCATGCTCCACGACGAGGAGTTCATGGGCACGGTCCGGCGCTCGATCGAGAAGGGGGATCCGTCCGCCAAGGCCATCCTCGATGCGGCCGCAGAATATACAAGGATCTTGCAGGGTTGCGAGAGCCCCTGGCTTCGGGAGCGGGTCCTGGACCTCGAAGACCTATGCCGACATCTCCTCGAGGGGCTCTATGGGCCAGGGGTCCTTCCGCCCCAGGCCATCCGCCTCGACAGGCCCTCCATCCTGGCTGCAGAGGGTCTGACCCCCTCGGCCTTTCTCGCCCTGGACAGGGAGAACCTCAAGGGACTCATCCTCGGCGACACAGGGACCACCTCGCATACCGTTATCCTGGCCCATGGGCGGGGCCTGCCGACACTGAGCGGCATACCTGTGGCCTCATTGAAGGCCAGGAACGGCACTGTTTCCGTCCTCGATGGGGGACTTGGGATCCTGGTCTTTGATCCACCTGATCCGGTCAGGACCTACTATCGCCTGGAGCAGACCAAGTACCGTCTCCGGGACGAGAGGTACCAGGCCTCCATCCGCTCCAAGGCCAGGACCACCGACGGCGTGATCCTGGAGATCGCGGCCAACATAGCCTGCTCGGAAGAGGCCGGGCCGGCCTTCCAGCAGGGGGCCGATGCCATAGGGCTGTTCCGCACGGAGATGCTCTTCATGGATCGTAAGGCCCCGCCCGATGAGCAGGAGCAGGGTTCGGCCTATCAGGCCGTGCTGGCCGCCGCAGGAGACCGGCCCGTGATCTTCCGGACTCTGGACGTCGGTGGGGACAAGCCCGTCCCTTACCTGGCCCTGGGCCCTGAAGAGAATCCCCTCCTGGGCAATCGCGGGGTCCGTCTCTATCGAACATACGAGACCCTTCTTCGGACGCAATTGAGGGCCCTGGTTCGTGCGGCCGGACAGGGACGGCCTTGGATCATGATCCCGATGGTCTCGACCCTCGATGAGGTCCTGTGGGTCAAGTCCGTCCTGGACCAGGTCAGGGCCGAGATCGAGGGACCGCAGGGGGCAGGCTCTTCGAAGATCCCCCTCGGCGCGATGGTGGAGACCCCGGCTGCCGCCCTGATCGTGGACCAGCTCTGCCGAGAGTTGGATTTCCTCAGCATCGGGACCAACGACCTGATCCAGTACCTGCTCGCCGTGGATCGGACCAACGGCACCGTGGGTCCTCTCTATAGAGGACACCACCCTTCTGTCATCCGGGCGATCCGGCACGTCGTGAACGAGGCCCATCGCCACGGCAGGTGGGTGGGCGTGTGCGGGGAGATGGCCGCAGATCCGGTGAATCTGCCCCTGTGGATCGGTCTGGGCGTGGACGAGATCAGCGTCACTCCGGTGGCCGTCGGCCCGCTGAAAACCGAGGTCCAGACCTGCTCATCCCAGCAGGCCAGGGCCCTGATCGACGAACTGGCCGGATGCCGCACCGCCGCAGACGTCACGGATCGCGTCGCGGCCTGGCGTGTGCAGAAGGGGCGATTCGACCTCGTGGACGCAAGGATGATCAGCATGGGGGTGAAGGTTACCACCAAGGCCCATGCCATCAAAGTCCTGGCAGACCGTCTCTATGTGGAGGGGCGGACCGATGATCCAGTTGCAGTGGAGAACGCCCTGTGGGAGAGGGAGTCGACCTACTCCACGGGACTGGGCTACGGCTTCGCGATCCCCCATTGCCAGACCCCTGCCCTGGCCGCTGACACCATCGGAGTCTTGAAGCTGGCGGCCCCCGTGGACTGGGACTCCCTGGACGGCATTCCCGT
>JAGOQT010000005.1 GCA_018007255.1 Phycisphaerae bacterium
AGCGCGGGAACCGGCGGTCCTTTTCGACAAACAGCCGCGAATCGGCCAGCGGCTGGTTGATGTTGTAAGTGTAGATTCCCTGCCGGGTCCCGGTGCCCACGTAGGAGAGCGAGAAGCCCGTGTCCCAGCGCTGGTGCTCGATGGTGGCGGAGTATTGTATGACCCGGGGCATCCGCAGGTCGCGGCGCAGCGCGCTGGGCAGACTCACCACCGAGGGCCCGCTGCCTCCGGCCGCCGGGAAGACCCAGGGCCACACCAGCGGATTCTGCGTGGGGTTAGTGTAGTCCGGCTCATTGATGACGAAGGGGATGCCGGTGTTGGTGACACCCCTCGGGGTGATGTTGTACGCCAGCCCGAAGCCGGCGCGGAAGACGGTGTTGTTGCCCCAGGGCCGGTAGGCCACGCCCACCCGCGGCTGCCAGTTGTTGCGGTCGGCACTGATCAGCTTGGAGGACCAGCCGGCTTGCGAAGCCTCCACCACGTCCACGTAGCCGCGCGGCATCAACGGACTCACCAGGTCCATGCTGCCGTCGGGGATCACGATGTTCCGGCCCGTGTAGAGCTGCTGTGGGTCCAGGCCCTCCCACCACTTGCCCTGGCCGTCCGCCTGGGTCAGGGTGAAGGCATCGTACCGGACGCCGGCCGACGGCCCCTCGCCGTCATAGCCGTACGCGGTCTGGAACCAGTGCCAGGCATGGGCCGAGTGGTTGCTCACCCCGAAGCGGAGCCCGTTGGCCCTGGCGACCTTGGCCCAGGTCCCCACGATGTCCTTCTTGGGGCCCACGTTCACCGAGTTCCAGGGGTGGAACTTCGAGTTGTAGGCGTCGAAGTTGTCGTGGTGGTTGGCCAGGGCCACGAAGTACTGGGCCCCTGCCCGCTTGTACAGGGCCATGAGCTTCTCCGGGTCCCACCGCTGGGCCTTCCACAGGTTGTCGATCTCCATGAACCCGACCTTGGACGGATGGCCGTAGTTCTTGACGTGGTACTCATACTGGGGCGTGCCCTGGACGTACATGTGGCGGGCGTACCAGTCCCCCTGCTCGGGCACGCACTGCGCGGACCAGTGGGCCCAGATCCCGAACTTGGCGTCGCGGAACCAGTCCGGGCACTGGTATTGGCTCTTGAGGGACTCCCAGGACGGCTGAAACGGGCCCTGGGCAATCTGCCTGGCGTCGCCCTCGGCCGCGTGCCCAAGGGATGCACAGACCATCAGGATCGCCATGCACAGGGGAATACCGCGGCGCAGCACGAAACGGTGGATCTTCATAGTGGGGCCTTTCATTGGGACCGCTTGCGATCGTTCTGATTGCGGTGTTGAGATCATCGTGACGCCAAAGCCAACCGACAGGAGGCGGATACGAGGCCTCCGCCCCCAAGGTACACCCCTCCGGTAGGACTCGGCGGCTGGCGAGTCGCCTCCCACGAGGGCGCCCAGAGACTAGGTCTTTTCCATCCGTGTTGTCAAGTGTATAGACAGGGCCGTTTGGCTGCGGGTGCAGGCATAGCCGCAGACAAAGGCTGGGCACCGCGGGCCCGTGTGGGCCGCTGCAACGGTCATCGGGCCCCATGGAATGGCCCGGCCGCGTTCATTGTCAAGGGTCAAGGGCCCCATTCCTGTCGCACCAAATACATTCACCACAAGGACTTGAGTGCTGAAAGGACCCAGGCTGAGCTTGCTGGGCAGGATGCCCATGTTGCGCCCGGGAGAATATACAGTACACCTTCAGTTGACAGTCGTGGTAACATAGACAAGCTTGCACACGAGTCTCACAGTGGAGGTGGTGTCTGCGTTGACATCCCCCTTTCAGACCGCCTGGGTACGAGGCCGGTCCGAAGAAGAGCGACTAGAAGGTGATGGAGTCCAAGGAGAACCGCCATGAACACACCGGAGACGACCAGAAGGGTCCTGTTCCTTGCAGCTGTGCTCTGCCTGTCCGTTGCCGTGCAGGGGGCCACAGTGACCTTCCACAACGAGGCCCCCACGCCGGGCCCCTACGACATCCACAACCTTGTGGGTGCGGATCGGGACGCCAACAACATCGGGACCTATGACTACGACACCTGGCTCAACAACGAGACCACCTACATCGCGGGCGACCGCCCTGCGCAGGGGCAGACCTTCGTGACGGGTACAGACCGGCCCGTGTACCTGCTGACCGGGGTCTGGATCAGGCACGTTGGGTACACCAACAGCAGCACCACGGGCGCAACCAACAACGGGACCTGGTACTTCCTGCACGTGGGGAACTCGTTCGGCATCCGCATCACGGACCCCTGCGTGGCCGGCACGGCCAACTTCGTCCTGGCCAACGAGACCTACGCGCTGACCGGCGCGGAGCCCAATGCCCTGCACCCGTTCAGCGAGAACTACAACCACAGCAGTGCGAACGGCACGGGCCGCTGGATCCACCTCGCCTTGGACACCCCGGTGATCCTGGAACCGGGCACCACCTACGGGTATGACGTGGTCTCCGTCAAACAGGCCGGGGGCTGGGCGTCCAACATGTTCTTCGAGTCCCTGGGCATCAAGGACGACGCCAAGGATGTCAACGGCGTACCCAACGGGAATCCCTATCCGGCGGGCAAGGCCTACACCAGCGGCACAGGAGGGGTACCGGCCGACACCTTGACCTGGGCCCCTGGGGACCGTGTGTTCCTGGTGGAGCTGTCGGGGGACATCCCCACGGCCGCCTACGGCCCCGTTCCCTCCAACAAGGCCTGGTGTGCCACCGACCAAGACCTGAGTTGGCAGCCCGGCAGGGACGCAACCGCGCACGACGTGTACTTCGGCACGGACCTGGGCCGGGTCGCGCTCGCGAGTCGGACCAGTCCCTTGGACGTCCTCAAGGCTGTGGGCCAGCCCGAGCCCACGTACGACCCCGGGACCCTGAGCGAGGGCGTGACCTACTATTGGCGGATCGACGAGGTCAGCGGAGCCCAGACCTCCAAGGGCAATGTCTGGAGCCTCTTTGTGCAGCCGTCCAAGGCCTTCGAGCCCGCCCCCTTCCAGGGCGAGATCTGCGTTTCGGCCAGCCCCAGGCCCGTCCTCTCGTGGAACGCCGGGTACAACTCCAGCCAGAGCAGGGTCTACCTCGGCACCAGCCCGTCCGTGCTTCAGCTCAAGAACACCACGACCCACATGCTCGGCCAGACCCGCTACACCTACCAGATGACGGGCGCGGTCAGCAACAACACGGTCTACTACTGGCGGGTCGATCAGAAGCAGCCGGACGGCACGTTCCTGGCAGGCGACCTCTGGCAGTTCAAGACCATCCCCAGCGCCATCACCCAGCCGGACCCGCACCTGGTAGGCTGGTGGAAGTTCGACGAGGGTCCGGGCAAGGCCATCGACTGGTCGGGTCTGAACCAGCACGGAACGGCTCACAACGGCCCGACCTCCGCCGCCGGATATGACGGGGAGGCGATCCAGTTCGACGGATCGGACGACTATGTGACCCTGCCCATCGGCGCAACCATCGCCGGCCTGGAGAGCATGACCATCGCCACCTGGGTGAACGTCCTGGGGGACGAGGCGGGTCAGCGGATCTTCGATTTCGGCGTGGATCCCCTCCCCGGACCGGACGCCCCGACCCTCTACATGTACTTGACTCCGATCAGCGGCGCGGGCGGGCCCGGGTTCACCATCACGGCCACGGGCGGGGCCGGCGAGTCCGACCTGAATGCGTCCGAGGAGTTGTCCAGCGGGTGGCACCACCTGGCCGTGACCCTCGACGCGTCCGCCTTCACCCTAGAGATGTACGTGGACGGGGCGGCCGTGGCCCAGGGCACCACGGGGAACCTGCCCAAGGACCTGGGCAACACCACGGACAACTACCTTGCCCAGTCCATGAGAGTGGAGAACACCACGGGTGTGCCCAATCCCCACTTCCGCGGCTCTCTGGACGACTTCCGCATCTACAACAAGGTCCTCACGCAGCAGGAGCTGTCCAAGGCCATGCAGGGGGATCCCCTTCTGGCCTGGAACCCCAGCCCTGCCAACAGGGCGGTCACGGACGTGCAGAAGGCCGTGCCCCTGACCTGGTCTGCGGGGGATGCGGCTGTCCAGCACGACGTGTACCTCGGCACGGATGCAGACGCCGTGGCCCTGGCCCTGCCCTCGGACGCCACGGGGATCTACAGAGGCCGCCAGGCCGGGACCTCGTACACGCCGCCCGCCCCGCTCGAATGGGGTCCGACCTATGCCTGGCGGATCGACGAGGTCCAGGCCAACGGGACCGTGAGCAAGGGCCGGATCTGGACCTTCACGGTGGCCGACTACCTCATCGTAGAGGACTTCGAGTCCTATGACGACCAGTGCAACCGCATCTTCTTCGCGTGGCTGGGCGGGGCAGGGGACAGCGGGTCCCAGGACCCGGCCTGTCCCAGGCCGCCCTATGCAGGCAATGGGACCGGCTCTGCAGTAGGCAACTACAATCCGCCCTTTGCCGAGCCGATCCTCATCCACTCCGGACGGCAGTCCATGCCGCTCTCCTACGACAACACGGCCGGGGCCACCGTGTCCGAGGCCACACGAACCTGGGACGTAGCCCAGGATTGGACCTGGGGCGAGGTCAAGGCCCTGGTGCTCTACGTCCGGGGCGACGCGGCCAACGGGGCAGGCCAGTTGTATCTGAAGGTCAACAATACCCAGGTGCTTCTCGAGGGCAGCGAAGAGGCCCTGATCCGGCCCCTGTGGAGGCAGTGGACCATCGACCTGGCCTCCTTGCCCGGCCTCCAAGCGGTCCAGAGCCTGACCCTGGGCGTGTCCGGCGCGGCGAGGGGAACGCTCTATGTGGACGACATCCGGCTGTATCGGACCGCCCCGCCTGCGCCCGCCGCAAAGGATCCCGGGACCACAGGGCTTGTGGCCTCTTACACCTTTGAGGGCAGCGTGCAGGACGGCTCGGGCCAGAACCACAACGGCACGACCGTGAACGACCCGACCTACGGACAGTCCCTGTCCGGTCTGGGCCAGGCGATCCAGTTGGACGGGGTCAACGACCACGTGGAGCTGCCGATCGGGTCCCTGGTCGGCACCTTGACCAGTGCCACAGTGGGCGCCTGGGTGAACTTCGACCCTGCGACCAGCGGTTCCTGGTCGCGGATCTTCGACTTCGGCACAGACCCCAACACCTACATGTTCCTGACGCCCCGCCAGGGGACCGCGGGGACCATGCGGTTTGCCATCCGGGCCTCCGCGAGCTCGGGCGAGTCCAACATCACCGCCCCGGCCGCGCTGCTGGGCGGCTGGCACCATGTGGCCGTAGTGATCGACGGCCCGACCCGGACCGCACAGATCTACCAGGACGACCAGGTGGTGGCCGCCGGTCCGATCACGAACCTGCCCGCGGATCTGGGCAACACATCGCGGAACTGGCTGGGCCGGTCCCAATTCGACGCGGACGGGTACTTCAGCGGTGCGATGGACGAACTCCGCATCTACAACCGGGCCCTGTCCGCAGAGGAGGTCCTGTACCTGGCCGGCGGCCGGTGACCTGAGAGGGTCCAGGATATAGAGACGACCCTCTTCGACTCCATGGGCCTGCGTCCTGTGACGCAGGCCCTTCTATCTTGGCTGGGGATCCAGCCCCTCGACCTGGGCGTTGTCCAGGATCAGGGGCGGGCCTTCCTTGGCCTCGACCCGCACGTCCTGGAGCCGGACTGCCGCGGCATTCCGGATCGTCAGGCCCGTGCGGGCCGAGATCCGGACGTTCGTCAGGGAGACATTCGAGACCAGGCTTTCGGGCAGGCCCACGATGACGCCCGCCTCCTGGGGGCACGTGGCGGTCAGGTTCCGGATCGAGATGTCCTTGAGGACCGGCGTCTCGGCGGTCATGGGCTGGGCGGTGTCCTTTGCGGGGATCTTGGGGTAGTAGCAGGTGATCGTGAGGGCCGAGTCCACGTTGGTCATGGTGATGTCCGTGCAGCGGAGACCCTCGATGGTGCCCCCCTTGCCCCGGGGGGACTTGATCCGGATGCCGTTCTCCGTGTCCTGGAAGGTGCACCGCTCCACGGTCACGTTCCGCACCCCGCCCACGGTCTCGCTGCCGATGGACATGCCGTGGCCGTGCAGGAACACGCAGTCCGCCACCGTGATGTCCTCGCACGCGAACGGCCGGCCGTCCATGCGCTTGCCGGACTTGATGGCCACGTTGTCGTCCCCCACGTCCAGGACGCACCGGGTGATCCGCACCCTTCGGCTCACGCTCGGGTCGATCGCGTCCGTGTTCGGGGATCCGGCAGGGGCCTTGAAGGTCACGCCTTCGATGACCACGTCCTCGCAGTCCGTGGGCACCAGGTGGAACTTCGGCGAGTTCTGGATGGTCAGCCCCGTGATGCGGAGGTTCTTGCAGCGGGTCAACACGATCAGGTTCGGGCGAGGCAGGGTGAACCCGGAGGTCTTGCGCCGGGCCTCCTCGGCCGGACCCCACCAGGCCTGCCCGTTGCCGTCGATCGTGCCCTTGCCCGTGAGGGTCAGGTCCGTGCAGTCCTTCGCGCTGATGAACGGGATGAAGTCCCCTCCGCTTTGTGCGCTGAGCCAGTCCCCGGGCGTCTTCATGAAGTCCGCGTGTCGGTCTGTGGCCTGCAGCGTCGCGCCCTCGTCGATCTGCAGCGTGACCTTGCCGGCCAGGGTGATGGGCCGGCTCAGGTACGTGCCCGGGGGCATGCGAACGACCCCGCCCCCCGCCTTCGCGCACGCGTCGATCGCCCGCTGCAGGGCTGCCGTGTCCACGGTCGCGCCGTCCCCCCGGGCCCCATACTCGCGGACATCGAACACCTGGGAGGGCCGCGCTTCCGCGGGCTCCTCTCTCAGGAAGGGGGCCAGCCCAGGGACGGCCCTGCGGAGGTCCTGGACCACGAGGGCGGCGAACGCGACGCTGCCCTGGCCTTCGAGGTGCGTGGTGTCGGCCGAGCCGTCGGGCTTGGCCGGATTGAAGGACCGGGTCTTCTCCTCGCCGAGGCGCTCGCAAAGGGCGATGCTCAGGGCGTGCAGGTCGATCACAGGGACCTTCTTCTCCGCGCCCAGGCGCTGGACCGCGCGGACGTAAGGCCAGAGCGTGGACTCGATCCGGCCTCGCCCTGCCTTGTCGAAGGTGCGGCGGGTCAGCGAGGTGACGAGCACGGGCTGGGCCCCGATCGCGCGGGCCTCCTCCACGTAACGCGACAGATTCTCCGTGAAGCTCGTATTGGGATCGGTCTCTCGCTGGGGTCCCTTGCCCGGCTGATCGTTGTGGCCGAACTGGATCAGGTAGTAGTCCCCCTTGGCCTCCAGGGCCTTCTTCCACAGGCCCTCGTCCAGGAAGCTCTTGGAGCTCCGGCCGTTGGCCGCGGCGTTCACGCACTCCGCACGGTCCGTGAGGAACTGCCTGAACCCGAACCCCCAGCCCGAGCCGTCGGTCACCGTGGAGTCGCCCACCAGGACGACGCGGACCCGGCCCCCGGGCTGCGGCTCGGCCGCGACTGCGGCCCAGCCCAGGAACACGACCACGGACGCGGCGAGCGCCCCCCACAACGGCAGACGGCGGACCTTCATGGCATGACCTTTCCAAGGCAGTGGTCAGGGCAGACCTGGAATCGGGCCTTCCCGTCACGGTGCCCCGCTCCAACCGCGTCCACGCTAGGCCCCGGGCAGGGCCCTGTCAAGCGGGAACCCCGCGGCACGGCCTGGAAATGGCCGAAGAACCCCTTGTTCGGGGCAAGCCCTTTGGGTAACATATGCAGTTTTCCTCGGTCTGACACAGGTTGAGGACCCGGTTCCGGGCTTTTGGAGGCATAGACAGTGGCTGAAACCGACAACATCAGAAACGTCGTCCTATTGGGCCATGGCGGCAGCGGCAAGACCTCCCTGGCAGAGGCCATCCTGTTCAAGACCGGGACCACCAGCCGGCTGGGCAGCGTGGAGGAGAAGACGAGCATCTGCGATTTCTACGATGAGGAGAAGGAACACCAGCACTCCATCGCCTCGTCTGTCGTGCACGTCCAGTACGGCGGCAAGCTGATCCACGTCGTGGACACCCCCGGATACCCCGACTTCATGGGCCCTGCGATCAAGGCCATCCCCGTGGCCGAGACGGCCGTGGTGGTCCTCAGCGCGACGGCGGGCATCGAGACCAACACGCGGAAGTTCTTCCACCTCGCCGAGCAGGCCGACAAGCCCAGGATCCTCGTGGTCAACAAGATCGACGCGGACAACATTGACCTGCCCGAGTTGATCCGGTCCATCCAGGAGACCTTCGGTCCCCAGTGCCGGTGCGCGAACCTCCCCTCCGCGGACAAGGCCTCGGTCATCGACTGTCTGGCCAACACCCAGGGCGACTCGCCTGTGCTGGACGTGGGCCAGGCCCACACGGAGCTGATCGAGCGGATCGTGGAGGTGGACGACGGCCTGATGGAGAGCTACCTGGGCGGGGAGGAGATCCCTGCGGACAAGATCGCAGCGGCCTTTGTCCGGGCCCTGCAGGCCGGCACGGTCGTGCCCATCGTGTTCACCCACGCCCGCAAGCTGGTGGGCGTGCCGGAGTTGCTGGACCTGATCGTCAAGGTCTCGCCCTCCCCTGCGGCGGCCAAGCCCGTGGTGTTCAAGACCGGCGACCAGACCGTGGAGGTCAAGGCCGATCCCGCCGGCCCCCTGGCCGGCCTGGTCTTCCGCATCGGGTATGACCCCAAGTCCAACATGAAGTACTCGTCCATCCGGATCTTCAGCGGGACCATCCAGTCCGACTCCAGCATCCTCCGCAACGACGAACGCAAGGGCTTTCGACCCGGCCACATCCTGCGGTCCCAGGGCGGCGAGAACCAGGAGATCGCCTCGGGCCAGGCCGGGGACATCATCACCCTGGCCAAGATCGAGGACTTCAAGCTGGGCGACGTGATCCATGACGGAAGGGTGACGGGCCGGCCTGTGGAACCTCCCCTGCCGGACCCGATGTTCTCCCTGGCCCTGGAGCCTGCGGCCCGCGGCGACGAGCAGAAGATCAGCGGGGCCCTGGAGCGGTTGTGCGACGAGGACCCGTGTTTCAAGACCAAGCAGGACCGCCAGACCAAGGAACTCGTGGTGTACGGCCTGGGGGAGATGCACCTTCGGGTCATGCTCGAGAAGCTGGAGAAGCGGTTCAAGCTGCCGGTCAAGACCAAGGAGCCCAAGATCCCGTACAAGGAGACGATCACGACCAAGGCCGAGGGCCACTACCGCCACAAGAAGCAGACCGGCGGCGCGGGCCAGTTCGGCGAGGTCTACCTCCGCGTGGAGCCGGCAGAGCGGGACAGCCAGCCCCCGCTGCAGTTCAGTTGGGACATCTTCGGCGGCTCCGTCCCGCGCCAGTATGAGCCGGCCATCCTCAAGGGGATCCATGACGTGATGGAGCGGGGCGTGGTGGCGGGCTTCCCCCTGCAGGACGTCAAGGTCTCCGTGTACGACGGCAAGCACCACCCCGTGGACTCCAAGGAGGTGGCGTTCCGGGCAGCAGGCAAGGGGGCGTTCATCGACGCCATCCAGAAGGCCAAGCCCGCGCTCCTGGAGCCGATCGTGAACATCGAGGTCACGGTCCCGGCCGAGAACATGGGCGACATCACGGGGGACCTTGCGGGCAAGCGGGGCCGCGTGCTCGGCCAGGACATGCTGGCCGGCGGGTACATCGTGATCAAGGCCCAGGTGCCCTTGTCCGAGGTGACCCAGTACAGCAGCCAGCTCAAGAGCGTCACGGGCGGGCGGGGCAGCTACGCCATGAGCCTCAGCCACTACGAGCCGGTTCCCGGCAACGTCCAGGCCCAGGTCGTGGCCCAGTACAGCAAGGACAAGCAGGAGGAAGAGGAGTAGGGCCCCTCCAGCCCAGAAAAATCGGGCAGAGATCCGCCGCGATCTCCACAACCCACGGCCCGGGCCCGATAACGTCCGATCGGGTCATGGGCCTCTAATCTACACGGCGGGCGAGCGAGAACAACCCTCTCTTCCTCTCGAGGACGTGCCCCCTTCCGTATTCAAGATCCAGTATGACCTGAATATAGACCGGCGGATCGCGTCCACCTTGACATGCCGAGTGCAATCGGCTACCATAGCGAACATCATCAAAGGCGAGCGTGCGGGTGCACCGTCACGTTTCGGAAACAGCATCAAGAGGGGCGATCTGCGAGTGGAGGGGACGTATGGTTATGAGACGGTCAGCGAAGAGGTTCGTAGTCCTGGGGATCACCGCCATGACCCTGCTGTGCGTGGGTCACGCCCAGGTCCGGGCGGATGCAACACTGGATCTCACGACCGTGGGGTCATCCGGGTTCGTCGGCAGTGCCTACTTCGAGTGGGCCGACGCCTCGTCCACAGGTACGGGCGTGGTGGACGCCTTTGTTCGCATCGACACCAACAACCAAGTCATCAGGGGCTACAACACCGACGGTGTGGTCGAGTTTGACACCAAGGATGACACCCACACGCACTCGCTCCTGCTCAGCGCAGTGCCGGTGGTCGAGAAGAGCGGCGTGTGGTATCGGGAGTTCCTGCTCGACATCAACCAGAGCGGCGGGAACAAGAGCAAGCTCTCGGTCGACACGATCGAGATCTACCTGGCCTCTGCAGGGAACCTCACGGGGTACCCGGCCCTGGGCACCAAGATCTTCGGTCTGGATCCTGCCGGTGCCGATGCGTGGATCCTCCTGGACGCCAGCCTCAACTCCGGCGGCGGGTCGGGCGACATGTTCGCCTACATCCCGAACACCCTGTTCACGGGCGGGGACTACGTCTATCTGTACTCCCAGTTCGGGGCCAGCGAGGGCTCTGCCTATCCCAACAACGACGGGTACGAGGAGTGGGCCGTGCGGACCGGCGAGGTTCCTCCTCCCCCGGCTGTGCCTGCTCCGGGCGCCCTGTTGCTGACCCTGGTCGGCACCCAAGTCGCGGCCTGGTGGAACAGGCGAGGCCTGGCGTAATCCGATCTGAACCAACAGTCCAGTCCGGCGGGCTGCAGATCCGATCTGCAGCCCGCCTTCTTTTTGCGCCACCCGGCAACTCGCCGAACGGGGACGGTGCCCCCGACTCGCATCGGTGCGCGTGGAACCGGATCGGAATGCGGGAAAAATAGAGCCCCAATCGGGCCCCATGTCCCCAATCGCTGGCCCCTGCCCGATAACGTCCCATCGGGTCATGGACCTCTAATCGACGCAGCGGGCGAGCAAGGGGACCGTGTCCCTTCCATAGCGGACGTTCCGCCTCTCCTATTCAAGAGTCACTGTGACCTGAATATCGGCCGGCCGAATCGCATCCACCTTGACACGCGAGGTGCAATCGAGTACCATAGCCACTATCATCAGCGGCGAGCGTGATGGATGCCCCATCACGTGAGGGAATCAGCATCAAGGGGGTTTTCGCGAGTTGGGGGGGATCTGTGATGACCAGACTGTCAGCAAAGAGGTTCGTGCTCCTGGGTATCACCGCATGGGCGCTGCTGTGCGCAGGTCACAGCCGGGCCCAGGCGGCCGCGACACTGGACCTCACGACCAAGGGGTCGTCCGGGTTCGTCAACGGCGCCTGGTTCGAGTGGGCCGACGCCTCGTCCACAGGCTCGGGCGTAGTGGACGCCTTTGTGCGCATCGACAACAACATCGATGTCGTCAGGGGCTACAACACCGACGGTGTGGTCGAGTTCGACACCAAGGACGACACCCACACCCACTCGCTCCTGCTCAGTGCAGTGCCGGTGGTGGAGAAGAGTGGCGTCCTGTATCGCGAGTTCCTGCTCGACATCAACCAGGCCGGGGGCAAGAAGAGCAAGCTCTCCCTGGACACGATCGAGATCTACCTGGCCTCTGCAGGGAACCTCACGGGATACCCGGCCCTGGGCACCAAGATCTTCGGTCTCGACCCTGCCGGTGCCGATGCGTGGATCCTCTTGGACGCCAGCCTCAACTCCGGCGGCGGGTCGGGTGACATGTTCGCCTACGTCCCGAACACCCTGTTCACGGGCGGGGACTACGTCTATCTGTACTCCCAGTTCGGGGCCAGCGAGGGCTCGGCCTACCCGAACACAGCCGGGTTCGAGGAGTGGGCCGTGCGGACCGGTGTGGTTCCTCCACCCCCCCCGCCGCCTCCGGCCGTGCCTGCTCCGGGCGCACTGTTGCTGACCCTGGTCGGCACCCAGGTCGCGGCCTGGTGGAACAGGCGAGGCCTGGCCTAACCTGATCTCAACCAACAGTCCAGTCCGGCGGGCTGCAGATCCGATCTGCAGCCCGCCTCTTTTTGGGGCCACCCGGCAACCCGCCGGGCAGACACGGTACCCCGTCCCGCTCGCATGGGTCCGGCCGGCACGGACGGCCGGTGCGCCAGACCTCGCCCGCATCCGGCTCCTCCTCCGCGATCCAGGCCCCTTGGCCGATCAGGTCCCCCTATGAAATGGACCTCTAATATGCGTGCCTGCCCGAGGACAACGGCCCTAGCCCGCATTTCTCACAAGCCTTCGGTTCTGAGCGGTCCTGTTGTCCGGCTGCCGCGTTCTCGGTCCCGTTTGTCCTCGACGTACCGCCCTGGGTACGCCTCCGGGCAAACGAGACCTGCGGCCTTGCATCCGGCCAACATGCCGCGCTCAGAACAACCTGTCCCAGGTGCGTCTGCCTCTCAAACGCACCAACTCAAGTCCACAGCCTCACTTCCGTCCCGACCCTCCGAAGCCTCGTGAGAAATGCGGGCTAGACGCCATAGGAAACGTGCCCCCGTCCCCTGTTTATGGAGTTCACATGACCTGAATACAGGCGAGCGGATCGCACCTCTGTTGGCACGGCCCGCAGGATCGTGTACTGTATAGCAAGCACCACTGGGGCTTGAGGCAAGGGGACCAGCGACTGTTTCCGGCTGTGAGAGGGGGTCTAGAGTGATGACACTGTCTGCGAAGAGGTTTGCACTCCTGGGGATCACCGCCTTGACACTGCTGTGCGTGGGTCACAGCCGGGTCCAAGCAGCTCCGACACTGGACCTCACGACCAAGGGGTCATCCGGGTTCGTCAACGGTGCCTACTTCGAGTGGGCCGACGCCTCGTCCACAGGCTCGGGTGTAGTGGACGCCTTTGTGCGTATCGACACCAACAACAAAGTCGTCAGGGGCTACAACACCGACGGGGTCGTCGAGTTCGACACCAAGGACGACACCCACACCCACTCGCTGCTGCTCAGTGCAGTGCCCGTGGTCGACAAGGGTGGCGTCCTGTATCGCGAGTTCCTGCTCGACATCAACCAGGCCGGGGGCAGGAAGAGCAAGCTCTCCCTGGACACGATCGAGATCTACCTGGCCTCTGCAGGGGACCTCACGGGACACCCGACCCTGGGCACCAAGATCTTCGGTCTCGATCCTGCCGGTGCCGATGCGTGGATCCTCCTGGACGGCAGCCTCAACAAGGCAGGCAGCGGGTCGGGCGACATGTTCGCCTACATCCCGAACACCCTGTTCACGGGCGGCGATTACGTGTACCTGTACTCCCAGTTCGGGGCCAGCGAGGGCTCGGCCTACCCGAACACAGCCGGGTTCGAGGAGTGGGCCGTGCGGACCGATGTGGTTCCTCCTCCCCCTCCGCCGCCGACTGTGCCTGTGCCGGGCGCATTGTTGCTGGCCGCAGCCGGCATCCAAGCCGTGGCCTGGCGCAACAGGCGAGGCCTCGCATAGCACATACCCGCAGTCTCCAGTGAAGCGGGTTGCAGATCCGATCTGCACCCGCTGCGTTCTGCCGGCGACCCCAGGGTCTCAGGCCACGGACCCATACGTCCGAGGACCTGGGTCCAGGCGCCAGATAAAGGCCCCACCAGGCCAACTCACACGCCCTCCGGTCCTGCAAGACGAATAATCTATGGGGGAGTCTGTGCACAAGCCAGGAGTCCACTCTGGGTTGGCTCCTGGCCCATGGACCAGCTTCATGGCACACCTTGTGCTCTGGACCACTGTCACATAAAGCCTTCTAATACAAGGCTTTACCACAAATATCTCCCTCAAGGCCCAGATCGGTTCATGGACACTTGTGGCTGTTAACCTACACAGCGTAGGAGGTCTGAGCGTTTCGGATCAAGAGGAGACTGGTAAGACCGATAATGTAGGTATTGACAACCATATTATATTGGGTAGAATGTGCGTGGTGAACGACAAGTTTACGCGTATTCGGGGTACATCCGTGGCCCCGATTTTGGGAAGAGGAGGATTGAGTATGAAGACTTCGGCAAGCAAGACCATGGTCGTGTGTGCAGCTTTCTTGGCAGCCCTTTGTGCTGGCCAGACCCAAGTCATGGCAGGGCCAACATACAGTGGCAGCCTGTCATACTCCCCGCCAGCCGATGCAAGTGACGGGCTGGTCGTGGGGGGGAATAACTGGGGCAACAACACAGTCACCCTGTCCTGGACCGTTGCTGATACGGACGGGGATGGGACGTGGCTGTACACGTACCACATGGTGAAGACAGGGACCGGCGCGGGCTACAGCCACTTTGTCCTCGAGTGCTCGCCCGAGCTGATGCTCAGCGACATCAGCGGCCTCACGAACGCCAGTTTCAGTGGCGAGAATCCTACGCTCCAGCGTGTGGACAGCGGCAATCCAGAGATGCCGGAGGACGTGTATGGGCTTCGGTTCAACCCGCTCTCTGGCGGAATGACCGACTGGACGTGGAGTTTCTTGTGCACCCGGGCCCCCGTTTGGGGGGACTTCTATGCCAAGGACGGCGGAAACCCCGTGGACATGGCCTACAATGAGGGGTTCAGCCGGACGGATCCAATCGCAGGTCCAAGCAACGGGACTGTGGACAATCACATCCTCAGGCCGGACACAACGACCTACATCCCTGCCCCGGCTGCCCTCCTGCTCGCAGGGCTCGGTACAGCCATGGTCGGGTGGCTGCGTAGGCGGGCCTAGGCACAGCGTATTGCAGGACAAGCTCTCCTCGGGCTGCAGACCTGGTCTGCAGCCCGTTTTCTATTGGGCTCCACCGGCCCTGTGCGGGCGCGGGGGAGGCCGGCCTCGGCCTTGCTCCACTGGCCAACTCCCTATCCGGGCTGTATCCTGTGGCCCATGAACAGACGCCAGGACCCCAATGCGTCGGCCAGCGAGAAAAGGGAGGCATGACCCCATGGGCAAGCGGCCCAGTCGCCCCAGACCTTGTAGAATGGGCTTTAGCCCATGCTGTTCGTCCGACCCTTGCAGGGCTCGTCGCCGGACCGGTCCGCACGGGCCCGGGCCCTTCCTGGCCTCTGTCTTGATTGCGTGCCTCAACATCGCTGTCCTGGGCGTCGAGTCGGGCTCCGAGGCGCCCCACTATGCGCCGGACCGCAAGGTGAACATCACGCACGTCCGGATCGACGTGACACCTGACTTCCAGGAACAGACCGTGGCCGGGGTGGTGACGAGCGAGTTCGCCCCGATTGCCAGGCCCCTGGAGGAGATGACGCTCAGCGCAAAGGACCTCCACATCCACCGGGTCTGGGCCAGCGTGGCGATGGCAGGCTGGACCGCCACGGACGAGGACCTCACCGTGACCTTCGCACCGGCCGTGGAGCCCGGACGTAAGGTGGTCCTGAACGTCCAGTACGACGCACAGCCCGAGCGGGGTCTCTACTTCCGCACACCGGAGCTCGGGTACCCGGCTGAGGACATGCACCTCTTCTCCCAGGGCGAGGCCCACGAGGCCCCCCACTGGTATCCCAACTACGACTATCCCAATGAGCGGTTCTCCTCAGAGGTGATCTGCCGCGTGCCGCAGGACATGACCGTGGTGTCCAACGGCCGCCTGCTCGGAGAGGCGACCGATCCCAACACGGGCCTCAAGGCCGTGCACTGGCTCCAGGAGAAGCCGCACGTGAACTACCTCATCGCCCTGGTCGCGGGGCGATTCAAGCGGATCGAGTCCAGGCACAAGGAGGTCCCGCTGGCCTTCTACACCCCCGCCTCCCAGATCGACCTGGCTGCCCGGTCGTTCCAGGGCACAGAGGACATGATCGGGTTCTTCGAGCAGGAGACCGGCACGCCCTATCCCTGGGACAAGTACGACCAGGTCGCGGTCGAGGACTTCGTGGCAGGCGGCATGGAGAACACCTCCCTGACGATCCTCACGACCAACACCCTGTTCACGCCCGAGACGGAGGACCTGGACACGAGCACCATGCTGGTCGCCCATGAGCTGGCCCACCAGTGGTTCGGGGACTATGTCACCTGCAAGGACTGGGCCCACGTCTGGCTGAACGAGGGATTCGCGACCTACTACGAGAACCTCTATCAGGGCCACCGCTTCGGGCAGGCCCACTTCCTGTATGGGATGGTCCAGGACTCCCGCTGGATCCTCGCCAACTCCGAGTCCACCAGGCCGGTCTTCGACCGCAACTACGAGTCCGAGGGCGAGCTGTTTGACTACCGGGCCTATCAGAAGGGCGGGTGGGTCGTGCACATGCTGCGGGCCCGGCTGGGGGACGGCGTGTTCCGCCGGTGCGTCCAGACCTACCTCCAGAGGTATGGGCTCGGCACAGTGACTACAGAGGACCTGCGGGCCGTGGCCGAGGAGGTCTCGGGCCAGAGCCTGGACCGGTTCTTCGACCAGTGGATCTTCAGGGGCGGCCTTCCCAGGCTTAAGGTCGCCTACTCCTGGTCCGACAAGACCCGGCTCGCCCGGATCTCCGTCCAACAGACCCAGGCCCAGGACGGAACCGGGGTCTTTCATCTGCCCACCCAGGTCCGGTTCGTGGTGGCCGGCGAACGCATCGACCGAGACCTGACGATCGAGCAGGCCAAGCAGGACTTCTACTTCCCCCTGGCCGCAGAGCCGAACATGGTCCGGTTTGACCCCCAGTACACGGTCCTGGCAGAGGTCACCTTCGACCTGCCCAAGGCCATGCTCTATGAGCAGCTCGCGCGCGGCAGCGACGTCGTCGGTCAGGTCCTGGCCGCCAAGGCCCTGTCCAAGGACACGGACAAGAAGACCGTGGGGCATCTGAAGGAGGCACTCAACGGGGCTGCGTTCTACGGCGTTCGTTGCGAGGCGGCGCAGGCCCTCCGGGAGATCCGCACGGATGAGGCCCTCGACGCCCTGGCCCAGTCCCTCCATCAACCTGATGCGTGGGTCCGCGACGCGGTTGTGGACGCCCTAGGCGGCTTCTATGGGCCCCAGGCCATGGCCGCACTCAAGACCGTTGTCGAGCAAGAGAAGAACCCGGGGATCGTGGCCACGGCCCTGCGGGGCCTGGGGATCTACGCGGACCCGGAGGTCCATGCCTTGATCCGGAGGAACCTGGATTCGCAGTCGTTTCGCAACCGCCTGGTGGACGCGGCTGTCATCGCCATCCGCAGGCTCGGGGATCCGGCCTTTGTGCCCGACCTGGAGAGACTGATCGACCAGCGACAGGACCAGCTCACCACGGGCGGCCTGTGCAATGCCCTGGACTGTCTGGCCTCCATCAGTCAGGACCTGCAGGACAAGGCCGAGGTCAGGGACCTGCTGACTGGGTTCGTCACGCACAAGAGGAGGGCCGTGCAGATGGCGGCCATCCGTGCCCTGGGGACCCTCCGAGATCCCAGGGCCATCGGTGTGCTGGAGACCTATGCCGGGTCCGGGGACAGGGGAGACCGGCTTTCGGAGGCAGCCGAACACGCGATCGAGGCACTCCGCAAGGAGAAGCCGATCGTGGCCAATGAGGTCGTGGAGCTCCGCAAGGCGGTGGACGACTTGAAGAAGGACAACAAGAAGCTCCAGGACCAGGTCGAGGGCCTGGAGAAGCAGGTCGAGGCCCTGCGCGGGACCCAACCCGGGGATCCGAACGACCGACCCTGAACCCCAGGCATCCCCCCGGGCGCCAGGACCTGCGGCCCGTGCCCAGACCCTACCGCGTATCGGGCACGACAGGCCGGCTTGGGACCCGTGTCGCTCGCAGGATGCGGATGGCAGGGGTCAGGCGCTGGCCCTGCGCAGGCGAGGCCTGGATCTTGCGGGCCACGTCCATGCCTTGGATCACCCTGCCGAATGCGGCGAAGCCCTGGCCGTCCGGATTCCTCTTGCCACCGAAGTCCAGCTCGGGCTGGTCTCCGATACAGATAGAGAAGCTGTCCTGGGCCGTGTCCGGCTTGTCTCGGGCCATGGACAGGGTGCCGTCCAGGTGGCGCAGGCCGGTGTCACGGGTCCGCTCCATGGGGATGGGCGGGAAGAACTCGGCCTGCCTGGCGGGATTGGCTTCCGCCTGGATGACCTCGATCTTCACCTTGTTGTCCGGTTGGTTGTCTGGCTTGACGGTGCGGAAGAACCGTCCCTCCGTAAAGAAGCCCCCGTCCACATAGCGCAGGAAGTTGCGGACCGTGACCGGGGCCTCGCTGGCGTAGAGTTCGACATCCATGTTGCCCATCTCGGTCTCCAACCGGATCCTGGGTCTCTGGTCCGCAGAGACCCTGGCCTTCGAGACCTCGTTCATGCACCCGCTCACCATGCCCAACCACAGCGCCGCCAAACACAGACATCTCAACCGCATCATGGCCACTCCTTATCAGAACCATCCATCCTGATCGATACGTCAGATCCAGGATATACCCGCACACCGCAAAAAACCCCCAAGAATCGTCGGATTCCATTCCACATCTTCGATCCCACTGACGTTGTGGGATATGATACGACGGAATGACGACCGCTATCAGGAGTATGACGTGAAACCAGACCAGGAGCTGTACGAACGGCTGATCGAGCCGATCCAGGACCGGATGATCGCAATCGTGACGAGGATCACACAGGATCGGGAGGACGCCCAGGACGTGTTTCAGGAGGTCCTGGCGGTGATCTGGAGGCAGCTCCGGTCCATTGACCGACACGCCAACCCCCAGGCCTATATCCTCCGGATCTGTGTGACCTGTTCGTATGACGCACTTCGAAAGAAGGCCCGGCGAAGGAGGGAGGTCCGGCTGGAACGGGAAGTGGAGGCGGCCAAGGCCGTGTGCCGGGCCGAGGGCGATGAACTGGCCCAGTGTCTCAGTGAGGCCATCGCCCTGCTGCCGCCCAAGCAGGGCAAGGCGGTCTTCCTCCGGTTGATCGAAGGGGAGGATTACACGGCCATCGGCGAGATCCTGGACTGTTCGCCTGATACGGCCAGGTCGCATTTCCACAAAGGCAAGATGCTGCTCAGACGCGCACTTCAGGACCTGGGCCTCGGCCCGGACAGGAGTTGACCATGACGACTCATCCCACCAATCCGAATCAGGACCCTTCCTCTCGCGACTGGGAGGCCGTTCAGAGGATCTTCGACGGCCGGACCCAACCGGACAAGGAGTCCTTCCAAGCCCTTCTCGACGGCTTTCGCGCGGACCTCCAGCATCACCCCTATGTGCGGTCCCTGGCGAAGGCCCCAAAGAACGGCTCGTGGACCTTCTGGACCTGGGCCTCCCGAGTCCTCATCCCCGCCACGACCCTGATCGCGCTTGGTGTGGCCATTGCCCTCCTGGGTCGTCCCTCCCCCAGTTGGGGACAGGTGGCGGCCCGGTTCGAGGAGGTGTCGTTCTTCTCCGCCTCGATCTACATCCGGGACAACGGCCTGGCCCGGCCCGAACTGATGGAGCTGTGGATGGGTCGGGGCGGAAAGGCCCGCCTGCGGCTGGGCGACCAGTTGATCTTCGCGGAGAAGGGCGAGGTCCTGGCGGCCTTTGACCTCAAGAACCGCAGGCAGGTCGATCCCGATCGGACGGCGGTCCAGATGATCCAACTGCTGGGCTCAGGCGAGACCTTCTCCATGGACACGGTCCTTCGAGGTCTGAACCGGGGCAAGGCCGTCACCCAGACGCCGATCATCAATCCCCACGCCGCGATCGCGGAGGACCTGGCCGTCTTCGACCTGGAATCGGCGGACCTCAACGAGTGGTTCCGGATCTGGACCCTCAAGAAGAGCGGTCTGCCCATCCGGATCCGGAGCTGGAATCCGTCCGATGCGGCGACCGTGGAGGTGGTCTTCGACTACTCCGAACCCCAGACCGAGCGGTTCTTCGATCCCAGGGCCTTTGCCGCCGTACTGGGGACCGTCAAGACCGATCAACTGAACCTGGCCTACCTCTACCTCCAGGATCCGGGCGGCCGGTCCTACGTGCCCGGGATTGCCGACCAGAACGAGGCCATGAATATCGTTACGACCACGATCGACGGAGGGCCTTTTGTCCTATCTCATGACGCAGACAAGATCGTGTTGCTCTACTTCTGGGACAGGGACTACCGGCAACGGGATTGGGACTGGCTCAAGGCCAAGCAGGTCGAGTACCGAGACAGGGCCGACGTCCGTATCCTCACCGTGGCCCTGGACAAGGACACCGAACGGGTCAAACGGTCCATGGCTGACCACGCCCTCGACCTTCGGGTCCTGCACGAACCGGGCAAGGGGATGGCCAACGGCCTGGCCCGTGCCCTGGGGATCAAACAGGGCGGGACCTTCGTCCTGCTGAGAAGGGGCAGGGTCATGAACATGCAAGATGCCCCGAAACTGAACGATGAGATCCTCGGCCTGGCCTGTCACGGCCTGAACGATGAAAACTCCCAATGGATCACCCAGTTCGTCGAGATGTTCAAGACCACGCGGGAGCAGATGCGGGACCTCTGCGGCGAGCCCCACGCGACCGAGACGCAGGGGGACACCACGCTGTGGCACTACCGTTTTGTCTCGTCGGACCGGGTCACGAGACAGTCCGTGACGATCCGATTCAATGACCGGGGCCTGTACACCGGGGTGGCCATCTCAAACGCCCTGATCCATCCCTCGAAGATCGCGATCCAACTCGGCCGGGCCTTCTGGGACGCCCATGTAGCCACCGACTCCCCGTCGGATCCGAATGTCCACCTGGAGATCGCCGTGACACAGGGCGACACCGCCTCCATCATCGGCGGAGGCCACCCTCGACTCAGGATCGAACCGGACCGGCTTTATGAACGCGAGATCGCGCAAGGGACCTACGGACTTCGCCTCCAGTGGACCCACGAACAGGGGTATCGGATCGTCAAGAAGATCGACCTGATGGACGCCCTTCGGATCGGACCGAACGAGGAGGTGTCCCTCCTCTTCTCGGACACCAATCAACCCCGGATCACGCGCGGCGAGTACCAGACCTCGACCCGCGACATCGCCTCCGAGACCCGCCAGGGCCTGCTGAAGAAACCGGACTACAAGGACTGGGTCCGCAAGGCCAATGAGGAGAAAGACAGGTACGACGACCCCAAATACCTCCCCTGGCAACTGCACCTCAAGCGGATCGCGGCCCGGTATGACGACCGGCCCCTCCCGGACCGCATGGAGATCCTGCCCAAGGACACCGACGAGACCTACGCCCTGACCATGTTCCCCAAGGACCTGCCCGGCCATGAGGGCTACAGTGCCGTCAGCCTGGAGGGCTCGATCAAGACGAGATACAGGCCTTTGCTTGTGCGATGGCCGGCAGACGCACCGGACATGCCACTCAACCACGATCTTGTGTACAGAAACGACGTATCATCGGACGAACAGTTCGCCTTTATCCTCAAGACCTTCGGCTATCGGATCGAAAAGGTGACGGAACGGCGGACCGTATACGTGGCCACCTATGATGGAAAGACCCTGCCCGATCCAAATGCGGTCACGGCCCCCAACGCGGGCGGGTGGGGATATTTCACGGCCCGACAACTGATCGACTCGTTGACCCGGACCATCAATCCCAACAACGAACCCAACGCCCCGATCTTTGTGGACGAGACCGGACTGCCCTCCGAACCTGGTCCGGGCCGGACCTTCCGGGACATCGCCATCAGTATGGAGATGCCAGGCCACAAGACCGATCTGGAGGCCCTCAAGACCTGGTTCGCGGAGACCTTCGGCATCCACTTCACCGAGCAGACCCGGCCTGTGGAGATACAGGTGATCCGCCGATAAGCTGCCATGTAGAGACCGAGGTCCCAGTAACCGTAAGAAACGGACTAGTTCTCCGCGGCCTTCATGACCCTGACGCCGAAGACCCCGCCCGCCAGGGAATTGGTCGGGGCCTGGAATCGGACGGTGATCCGCTCCTTGCCCTTGAGCAGGTCCGCTCCGAGGGGATACGTTCTGTTATAGAACCGGGAGCCCTGGTCGGTCTGTTCACCCTTGAAGTTGTGGTCCCACTCGTTCTGGGGACTGCCGGGCCTGGCCGTTGATCAGGACCTGCACGCCCTTGGCCGCCCACCACGGGTGGCGGATGTGCAGGGCCAGGTCCACAGGGGCCTGACAGGTGAAGGACAGATGCGTAGAGGCCTGCTCCGGATCGGCGGCCCACTGGCGGACGGCAGCCTCCACGACGGCCGCGCCCCAGACTACGACGACTGGACCACACCGACCGGAAACGGCAGGAAGGGCCTCAACGGCGACATCCTCCTCTGGTATCCGCTTCTGGAGAGGGCCTTCGAGATCAGCTCCATGGGCATCCGGGTGGATCCCGAGGCCCTGGTCCGGCAACTGGAGATCCGGGGCATGCCGCAGTGCAAGGCATTCGAGTGGCACAGACGCCTTCTCAGCGACGAGTTCCCCCTGAGCGTGGGGGGCGGCATAGGCCAGTCCAGGCTCTGCATGTTCTTCATGCGCAAGCTCCACGTCGGAGAGGTCCATGCGGGGATCTGGCCCCAGTCCATGATCGAGCAGTGCCGCAAGGCGGGGATCAGTCTGCTGTAAAAGAAGGTAGCCAGTAGTCAGTAATCGGTAGTCGGTAGCAGGAAGGGTGTGCTCAGCACACCCTTCCGCCTGTGAGAGGCTGGGAAACCAAGGTTAAAGCGATGGGAGAGCCCCTCCACGACCTCGCCTGTCTTTTGATTCAGATCATCGGTCGCTGCTGGCGGTCGTGACGCCGAGCTGCTCCGCGACGTGCCTCAGTTCCGCAACATCAGGCTCCGTGAGGGCCAGATATTGCGTGTTGGTGCAGCCCGGTTTTATGTACACCACGCGGACGGGACGGGGCGGCAGGGGGACGTGGTTCGGTTGCCCTGCCCAGGGCGGCGCCAGTTGCCGCAGGAGTTCGGCTGCCATCTCCTTGAGGTTGGAGACTTCCTTGTCCCCAATGATCCAGAAGCAGTAGCCCTTTCTGAGTTCTCCGATGTTCAGGCGAAGAGAACTGGGCCCCGGGTCAAGAACGAGCACCCCCTTGACCCTGTCGAGATCGTACGCCTTCTGGATCTGCGGTGTGACGTCCACTAACTGCATTCCGAAGAGTCTGACAGGCTTCAGTTGGCCTTTGATCTCGATACGTGTCATCTTCAGGATGACGTTCTGATCGCGGTCGGTCAAGCAGAGAGGCTGCACGGCCTTCTGGTCGATGTCCATGGCATGAGCCCGCAGATGGATCGGTCCCGCTTTCAAGCCAGCCAGTTCAAAGCGGCCATGGGTATCCGTGGTTGTGGATTTTCCGGGGGTGCACCCTCGCACCGCTTCCACCGTGACTCCAGCAGCGGCCCGGTCATCGGCGTCGTGCAGCACGCCCGTGACCTTGCAGCCGCGAGGCAGAGTGACCTGCAGTGAGGCGAGCCTCTCCGGACTCAAATCATACAGACCACTGAGAGTTACCGACACGGCAGTCGGGGAGGTGAAGAATAGCTGCGCTGTCTCGCCCGGGTTCCTCTGGAGCGGGAAATCGAAGATCTCGAACCGACCTCGCTCATCCGTCTTCGTGCTTGCGACGCTGGCGCTGCCTCGCTCGAAGTCGATCTGACCGTCGACACGTACGCCGACTGCGGGAGCACCCGTTGAGTCCCGTACGACGCCGGCCATGTATCTCGCGGGCGGCAGCAGAATCGTCAGATTCGAGGACAGGCTAGCCAGAGGCCCGCTGAAGGACATCCGGTGCAGATGCGGATTGCCGCCCGAATGGAAGGTCCCTGCGGCCGTGCCATATCCGGGAGCCATGGCATCGACGGAGAAGGTGTCTGCTGCCCCTTTCTTCGGGATCAGGAGTTCGAACCGGCCGTCAGGATCGGTTCGCGTCTCGTACATGTCGGATTCCTTGGTGATGTGCCACGATGGGACCCGGGCGTGCCGCATATCGATTGCCGGAACGGCGACACGGACGAGGGCGCCGGCGATGGGTTGGCGTGTCTCGCCCGCCAGGACCCGACCCGCCACTCGGGCCTGGAAGGCGTTTGGCTGGGCATTCCGGATCGGCAGGCGCGCGGCTTGGTCCGAGACGATCTGTGAGGCGTAGCGCGTGAGCAGTGCATCCGGCTTGAAGATGTTCTCGGGGAACACCGGATCCATGTCGAGGGAAACGAGGTTGACGGCGGTCGGGGTGGCCGTGATCGGTTGTATGTGCTGCCTGTAGCCAAACTCATCGATCTGCAGAGGATACCACTGCCCACCGATGGTTCGCCCGTACTGGGTGACCTCCTCGGCGTAGTCATTGCTGCCCTCGTGCCTTCGCTGGCAGATGAAGTCCCTGGCAGGATTGAGATAGAACCGGGTAGTCTCCGTGACCTCTCCCTTGCGGCTGTCGGTCACGGGGTGCTGTTCTTCGATGCAGAGCAGGCCGTTGTCCAAGGCAAGGCGGTCATCCGGAACGAGCCTGTGTGTCGATCTGGCAGAACCGATTTCGGGCCAGCCGTATCTTTGGAGGGTGGGCAAGGAGAGGGAATCGAATCCGGCGGGAAGCTGACTCGCCACTCTCTGGCTTTCGAGATGACCGTAGCCGTCCGGGAACAGCCTGCATCCCTGGTTTCCGTCGTAGACTCCAGCTTTCTGTGGCGTTTGAGCGTTGGTCCAGGCCAACATGGAGGCGACTGTCTCGCCAGCCTTGGCTCGTTCTTGGGCAACGGCTTGCATGTCTATGCGCCGGCCAACATGTACGGGGCCGGAGAAGTCGTATTTGGCTCTATAGAGCCGATCCCCATCCCGGTAGGTGATGTAGAGATTCCTCTCGTTCCGGATGATCATGAGATACCGGCTGGGCGAGTTCTCTCTCGCGGCTCTGTACTTGGCCATCACTCCGTTCAGATCCATTACGCCCTCTTTTCTGTGTGATTTCCCATTTGACCTCATACGTTGTACTCCTGAACGGCACAGGGCCCATGATACCGAGGTACTGCATCCGATTACAGTAGCTTGGATCATCAGCAATGGAGACCGTGGGGTCAGACCTTAACATAACAATTAAGCCTGACCTCTGCCAGCCCGTGGGGGACCGTAGGGTCGGAGACCGTGGGGACCGTAGGGTCAGCCCTTAACATAACAATTAAGCCTGACCTCTGCCAGCCCGTGGCACAGAGAGATGCAGGCGACGATTGGAGAAGGAGCCGCTGGATGCGAAACGGGCGACCTCATGCCAGACTGCGATTCGTTGCGTGTGCCATTGTCTTACTGGCCGGCGGCCCTGCCGTCGCGTCTGGGCAAGACCCAGTCCACTTCCCGGACATGCCACTCAACCACGATCTTGTGTACAGAAACGACGTATCATCGGACGAACAGTTCGCCTTCATCCTCAAGACCTTCGGCTATCGGATCGAAAAGGTGACGGAACGGCGGACCGTATATGTGGCCACCTATGACGGAAAGCCCTGCCCGATCCAAATACAGTCACGGCCCCCAACGCGGGCGGGTGGGGATGTTTCACGGCCCGACAACTGATCGACTCGTTGACCCGGACCCTGAATCCCAACAACGAACCCAACGCCCCGATCTTTGTGGACGAGACCGGACTGCCCTCCGAACCCGGGCCGGCCCGGACCTTCCGGGACATCGCCATCAGTATGGAGATGCCAGGCCACAAGACCGATCTGGAGGCCCTCCAGACCTGGTTCGCGGAGACCTTCGGCATCCACTTCACCGAGCAGACCCGGCCTGTGGAGATACAGGTGATCCGCCGATGAGGTGCCATGCAGAGACCTAGGTCTCCATGGCCTGCCACTGCTACGGGTCGATCCTGTCGAAGTAGACCATGTAGGGCCTGTCCCCGTGCATCTTGTAGAACGGCTCGAGCGTGACCCGGACCCCTGCGCCGCCGGGCACGCGGAAGACCTCCTCCGAGCCGATGAAGGTATTGGGCCTGCCGGTCAGCGGCTGTATGGCCGCCATCATCCGGGCCTCGTCCGCCACGACCGCAGGGAAGGGTCCACTGGTGTCCACCCCCGCGCACAGGACAACCGGGCCGTTCAGGAAGGCGAACCGGTTGGGGTTGTCCTTGAAGCCCTCTGTGCGCAGGGCGAAGGGCATGAGGACCTCCACGGTGTCGCCTGTCTTCCATGTCCGCTCGACCACGGCCCAAGACCCGGGCGTGGATGGGGACTGCTGGGCCTGGCCGTTGACCAGGACCTGCACGCCCTTGGCCGCCCACCACGGGTGGCGGATGTGCAGGGCCAGGTCCACAGGGGCCTGGCAGGTGAAGGACAGGTGCGTGGAGGCCTGCTCCGGATAGACCGTCTCCTGCCGGACCTTGAGGCCCTTGGCCCGCCAGTCCAGCTCAGAGGCGATGAAGAGGTTCACGTACAGGGTCTTCTCGTCATGGAAGTAGATGCTGTCCCCGTACTTGGCGTGGTTCTCCACGCCCGTGCCCGTGCAGCACCAGAAGGAGTTCAGGGGGGTGCAGTAACCGTTGCCTGCGCCCCCGCGGGTCATGCCGGACCGCAGGGGGACGTAGTAGCACATCATGCCGTCCTGGGGATTCTGGGAGGCCAAGATGTGGTTGACCAGGGCCCGCTCGTAGAAGTCCCCGTACGCAGCCTTGGGGTCCAGGCAGAGCAGGTGCCGGGTCAGCTTGAGCATGTTGTAGGTGTTGCAGGTCTCGGTCGTGTTGGTGCCCAGGGCCAGGGACATCCGCTCCTTGGGCGGGAAACGCTCCCCGTCGCTGTTGCCCCCGATCACGTAGGACCTCTCGTTCGCGACCGTGTCCCAGAAGAAGGACGCCGCGGTGTACAAGGACGGATCCCCGGTCAGCTCGTATTCGCGGGCCGCGCCGATGAACTTGGGAAACTGGGTGTTCGCGTGCAGGCCCGTGAGCCGGTCCTCGCGCAGCATAGCCGGGCCGATCACGGCCTGGTGGTTGAAGCGGAGGGCGACCCGGAGGTACCTCTCGTCCCCGGTCAGGCCGTACAGGTTGGCCAGGGCCTCGTTCATGCCCCCGTGCTCCTCGCCGAGCATGGCCTGCATCTGCTCGTCCGTGAGCCGGGCATTGCGGGCGATGACCCAGTCCGCAAACCGCTTGCACACCTCCAGTGCCTGGCCGTTGTCGCAGTACACATAGGCATCGAGCAGGCCCGCATAGATCTTGTGCAGGGTATAGTAGGGCGCCCAAACCCGTTGGCGGGCCTCCACACGGTCGAAAAAGGTCTCCGGATACGCGCTCAGGTAGCCGGACCCCAGCTTGGCCTGGCATTCGGCCAGGCCCTTGACCACTGCGTCCGCCTTGGCCTTGAGCCGCTCGTCGCCCGTGCTCGCATACATCAGGCTGCAGCCGGACAGGTAGTGGCCCGCGAAGTGGCCCCTCAGCTCGCCCCTGGGTTCCTCCCACCCGCCCAGAGGCTGGGCCGTGGAAGGCAGGCCTGCGTTGAGGCGAAAGGTGTGGAGCAACCTGTCCACGTCCAGGGAGAGGAGGTAGGCCTTGTCCAGGTCCTGGGCGTGCCCGAAGGGGCCGTCCAACAGCCGGACGTCCCGCAGGTCAAAGGCCCAGACCCGCAACTGCACCTTGTTGTTGACCTTGAGCCTGGGATTCTCGACGCACAGGGCGTCCGCATGAACCTGGCCGGCCAACACGCCCATGATCATCAACGCGGACACATACCTCAGGATCGGTGTCATGGTTGCCCCCTTCGATCGACAGACCACCTATTCGGACGCAGGCCAGTATACGAGATGGGCAGGGCATGTCCAGGCCCACAGAAAGGGCCATTGCATGTGGACACCGCACGGGTGTATCATGCGTGCCAGCTGAACGTGACCTTGGAGGATCCGGTCATGAGAGAGAGAACGGGTCGTGCGCTGGCCATGCTCATTGTGGCACTGGCCGCTTGGGCACAGGTGTCCGGAGGGGAACTGCGGGACTTGGAGAGAGACGTGACCCAGGAGGACCATTCCGGTCCCGCCCATGGGCATGGGGACCGCGACCACGACGAATGGGACTACTTCGGGCCCAGTGGGGCGAGCTACTGGGATGGGTCCTCCGACAACTGGGTCCTCATTGTCCCTATAGCCATGATCGCCGGCGGCGTCCACAGTTGGCAGAGCGTGGCCCACACAGTCGGCACGGACGTCGAACCCCGCAGGCCGAACGAGCCCCTGATCCCGTTCTTCCGCGGGGACGTCAGCTACCTGCCCATGAGCGGAGATATCGATGCCTGGGACGCGAGGGTGGAGGCCGGGTATGGGCCATTCGCAGTCGAGTATGACCTCCTGAGCCTCGAGGAGGACACCGGGGACGAGCTCGAGGTCCGCAGGGTCTGCGCACTGTACAGGATGTCATTTGGGAAACGCGTCGAGGTGGACCTCGGCATCGGCAGCATGACCCTGGAGGGGGCGGACAGGCACAGCGAGATGGCCTTCACAACGCCCGTCCTGGTCTGGCCCACGGACCGATGGGGAATCGAATTCCGGCCGGCCTGGGCCCGATTCGAGGGCTCGACGCTGCAGGACTATGACCTGGGGTTCTTTGTGAACTGGAGGGGCGTGGGCCTCAAGGCCGGCTATCGCTGGCTCAGGAGCGACAACGAGGACATCCGCGGCCCCTATGTGGGTCTGGTGTACCGGTACTGAGACCGTAGGGTCAGACCTTAACATAACAATTACGCCAGACCTCTGCCAGCCCCTAGCACAGAGAGATGCAGGCGACGATTGGAGAAGGAGCCGCTGGATGCGAAACGGGCGACCTCATGCCAGACTGCGATTCGTTGCGTGTGCCATTGTTTTGCTGGCCGGCGGCCCTGCCGTCGCGTCTGGGCAAGACCCAGTCCACTTCGCCGACGCCAATCTGAGAACGGCCGTGGAACAGCAGTTGGGTGTGACCGATCCGACCGCAGCGGATATGCTCGGCTTGTTCGACAGAGCCGACCAACTCGATCACTTGATCGGAAGATGAGAGGGCGCAGTCTGGGGTCTGTCAGAGCGCCTTGATGCTCGCCAAGACCTCTTGGCCAAACGCCATGCATTCGGGCCGTTTGAGGTTGTCGTAGTCCTCCATGGCAGCCATCATCTTGGCTGTCTGGGGATCCATCAGGGACTTGGTGATTCTCCCAAGGAACACCCTGGAGGGCACGCCGGCGACTTCGCACAACTTGGCCAGATGGCCGTCAATAAGCGCGGTCGTTTGCTCCGGCCCGACCGGTCTGCGCATGTTGCCGCACACCGCAAAGAGACCCCGGACCTTCCCCTTCAGCCACTCCTTGTTGCTGCGCAGGAATCTCTGCAGCTCTTCGGAGGTCGCCGCGTTTCGAATGGCCCCTCCGATGACGATGTGCTCGAAGCCTTTCAGATCAGGGGCTTCGCGGACATCGAACACGCCGGCAATCCCGCCCATCCCTTCGGAGATCCACACGGCGGCGTCCCGCGAGCTCCCGCACCAGGTACCGTATAGCACCGCACACTTCTTGTCCGAGGGCAAGGGATAGTACTCCAGAGCCTGTGCCCGATCGGCGACCACCATCGCCCCGACCCCTGTCAGTCCCGCCTTGAGAAAGCACCGTCTGTTCATGGTTTCCGTTCTCCACATCAACGTCCAGATGATCTCCAGAGCTCACTTCTCCACTTCCAGGGCCTGCCGACTGGTGGAGAAGCCACGCGTCTTCACAACACCCGTTCTCGGATTGTCCCGAATGGCATGAGGATAGCCGATACGTTGTTCCAGGGCAAGCGAATAGAGGGTCAGACCTTAAATTAACAATTCAGCTTGACATCTGCCAGACCGCAGCATAGATTGTCGGTCGCAGTCATGCGGCTTCGAGCGTGAGTCGGCGTGAAGGGGGTAGGGTAGACGAGGCGGGCTGTGATGTGTTCAACGAGAGGACTGTAGGGAGGTACGGACCATGGGACGATTGCACGCCAACACAAACGCGGCGGTAGTCAGCGCATTCCTTTTGATTTGCAGTGGTTACGGTCGCACCCATGCGGTGGACGGCGCGGAAGCCACCGGGGAGTCTCAGGCATGGCAGAGGACCCGGATCGTGGCCACGTTGGATGCGCAGATCCGGAAGGACGAGAACGCCATATGGTGTGCATCGTTTCTGGCGGCTCGGAAGACCCTGGAGGCAGATGTAGTCGGGGAGGCCCCGTCTCTGCAGGGAGACCCACCTCTTGCCCTTGCCCTGAGCAAGGCGGCGGATCCGAGATCCTGTATTCCAGAGGCCAGTCTGTATGCTGCGGCAGGCAGGAGTGACAAGGGCATCATCGACCAGATTCGCGGAGGTCTTGCGCAGAAGTTCCCAGCCAAGACCCCCCCGACCTTCCCCGGGATCCGCCCTGACTCCTTGGTCGCCTATGCGTATCTGGAAGCGAATCTGAAGTTTGCCATTCCCTATTTCCAGAACAGGAAGCCTCTCGTGTTCACCGACGGGGCAGGTCGAAAGACCGAATTGAGCTCCTTTGGCATCCGACCTGAGGATGACTATGCCTACTTCCAACTCCGGCGACAACCGGCGATCCTCTGTGCGTTTTGGGACACGACGGACCACGTATTACACTTGGCGGAATGTGTTGTTGATCTGGATCGCACTTCTCAACCCAATCAGATCCTTGTGGCATGGATGACGCCCAAGCCTACGCTTGCGGAGATGTTGGAGACTCTCGACGCCCTGATCAAGCAAGGGGAACGAGACGAGGATCGCAAGGGCCTGGGTCCCAACGATGTGCTGCTTGTGCCCGACATGGTGTGGCGGATGACCCATCGTTTCATGGAACTCGAGGGGCGTCCGTTCACGAACGCGAAGTTGAAGGGGCAGAGGATGGACGTCGCCCAGCAGGATATCTACTTCCGCCTGGACAGAGGCGGCGCCGAGCTTAAGTCGGAGGCGAAGTTCTATGCGCTGCCTATACCGAGCCACTACGTCTTTGACCGCCCCTTCATCGTTGTCATGAAGAAGCGAGGCGCAGAGATGCCGTACTTCGTCATGTGGGTGGCGAACGCAGATCTGCTCACGAAATGGCCGTAGAGCCCCCAACAGGAAGGCCCATGCGGAGGTGGAAGCGGTCTCGCCCCCGGCCCTGGGTCTGGGTGGGGACCCCTCTATATCGCCGCATCTGCGGCCTCTCTCAGGATCGCCCAGATGCGATCCAGCCAGTCCTTGTGCTCCGGTTTCATGAGCACAGAGCGGAGGCAGGTGAGGGTGCCCGCGTCTTGCTCCATCGAACAGGCCCTGAGGTCGAAGAACTCAACGGGGAGGTTGGCCAGGGCCAGGTGGAGCTGCCGACGGGCCGCCTCCTCGAAGACTCGACGCGCCAGCTTCGATGACTCGCTCACACGCGTGGCCCGGATCGCCCAGACCACGATGTCCAGATCCGGCGGAAATGCAGTCACGAATCTGCGGTCTCCGCAGAGGCGGTCGTGCAGGGTCAGGGCCGCGGTACGGCCACAGGCCAGCATCCTGGCGAACTCGCCGCCCCGGACCAGGGGCAGGAGCCGCTGCGTGGCCCACAGTCCCACCGCCGCTGCACCGGGGCGGGAGCATTCGAGGCTGATCTCACCCAGGTGCAGGTCCTTGGAGGAGAAATAGGTGTAGGGAGAGTCGTGTTTGTAGAAGCGGCCCACGGTCGGGTCGCGGAATAGCACGCACCCGCACCCATAGGGCTGGAGGCCGTGCTTGTGCGGATCCATGACCAGGGAGTCCACCTGTCCCAGGAGGTCGTAGGTCCGGCGGGTCTGGGGCGACAGGTTGTCCACCAAGCCAAAGTACCCCCCATAGGCCGCGTCCGCGTGGAGT